>JAYVRT010000589.1:0-1592 GCA_043776025.1 Archangiaceae bacterium
CGCGCCCTTGGCGATCGCGTCGTTGACGACCTTCTTCACCGCGTCGGGAATCGGGCTGCCGCCGAAGGTGGTGGTCGCCTTGCCGACGGTGAGCTTGTCGTGGGCCTCGGCGGTGAGCTTGGGAGCCAGCTTCTCCACCGACTTGTTGATCGACGCCGCCTGGCGACGCAGGGTGCCGATCTCTCCGAGCTTCTCGCGCAGCTTCACCGAGGCGTCGGCGTCGGTGATCCCGGCGAACTTGTCGGCTTCGGCTTTGATCTCCTTCTCTTCGTCGGCGCTGATGCTCCCGGCAGACTCGAGGATGGCGTCGACGTCTTTGACGTCGAGCTTGCGATCAGCGGTGACGCGGGCGAACGACTCCTTCACATCTCGAACCGACATCGAGACCTCCCTTAGGTGAATGAACGCCTCTTCATAACTCGAACCGGCGCAGGTGGCATCCCCATGGATGCGCGCAGCGCGAGGAATTCTGGCGTCCAGGTCGAAAGTGAGTCGCGGACAACCAATCGCTCGGCCGGCGGCGCCTCACACCACGGCCGCTGCGCCGCGAAGACGCTGACCAGCGGCGCCTTTCCCTCGCGGGGAACGACCTCGAGCCAGCGGCGCAGGTGGAGGCCGGTCGCGCGCAAGGCCGCCTCGACCCGCTCCTGCTGTCCCGCGCTCTCGCAGAAGACGAAGGTGCCCCCCTCGTCGAGCGCGAGGGCCGCCGCGGCGCAGTACGCCTCGACGCCGCCGCGGTGCTCGAAGCGACACGGCCCCGCTTGAATCCGCGCGGAGAGCGTGCCGGTTCCGAGCGGAAAATACGGGGGCGTGCCGGTGACGAGATCGAACCGCCCCGGGGGAAGCGTCTGCCGGAAGTCCGCCTCGAGCAGCTCGACCCGGTGGCCGACCCCGTTCCAGGCAATCGACTTGCGCGCCAGCGCCGCGCTCGCCGCCTGGGCTTCGACCCCGACGCACCGCGCCGCCCCGAACCGCCAGGCGGTCATCAGCAGCACCGAGCCGATGCCGCAGCCCAGGTCGAGACAGCGCGCCGGAGCGTCCACCTGCGCGGCGGCGAACCAGGCGGTGACGAGATCATCGAGGCTCCAGCGGTGCCCCCGCTGCTTCTGAAACAGCTGCCAGTGGCCGGTGAGGTAGCAGACGTCTTCGTCGTCGCCCGGCACGGCCCCACTGGGCGCGCCGACCGGCAGCGGGCCGGGAGGGCTCCAGCCGGCGGGGCGGCGGGCGGGTCGAATCAGGCCGGGCATCGGTGGCCCCCTTGGTACAACAAGCGGCGGCTCCAAGTCGCGTCCGCCTCGGGGCAGCTATGCTCTGACCAGGTGGCGATGCGAACGGTTCTCTTGCTCAGCATTCTGGCGTTGGGCGCCTGCGCCCCGAGCCGCGCCGAGCCGAGCGGCCGCCCACCAGTCCAGGGCCGGCACCGGCGCGTCTGCGCGAGCGAAGGTTTCTCCTGCGTCCCTGGACCTTGCTGCCGCGGGCTCAAGTGCATCGACGACGTCTGCAAGAGGCCGTCGAAGAAAGACTAATCGCCAGAGATCGCGCGGATCAGCCGCTCGGCCTCGGCGGCGTTGATCTTCCCCGCCTCGACCATC
>JAYVRT010000590.1:0-1592 GCA_043776025.1 Archangiaceae bacterium
TCGTCGAGCTTGCTGGCCCGCAGCGCGATGAGGCGCGCCAACGAGAACTGCTTCTGCTCGTAGTACACCTGCATCATCGTCTTGTAGGCCTGCAGCGTCTTCGGGTCGCGGAACAGCGCCTCGCGGGACAGCTCGATGGCGCGGTCGAGATCGCCCTTGCGACGGCTCAGCTCGGCCAGGCGCGCGCGGCTGCCCGCGTCTTCGGGATAGTTGGTGATGATGTCGGTGTAGATCTTCGTCGCGCCGGCTTCGTCGCCGTTGTTCTGGGCGATCACCGCGAGGTTCTCGGCGGCCTGGCGCAGCGTGGGCTTCTTGGCCAGCGCCTCTTTATAGAGCGAGACCGCTTCCTTCACCTTGCCCTGGCGATCCGCGAGCACGCCCAGGTTGTAGACGGCCTCGGCGAGGTTGGGGTCGGCGTCGGCGGCCGCGCGGAAGCGCTTCTCGAGGCCGGGGTAGTCGACCTTGCCGCTCTTCTTCTGCTGATCGTACGCCTTGAGGGCTTCGTCGAAGATCAGCTTCGCCTTGCTGGAGATCTGCGGGACGACCTCACCCTGCACTTCTCCGTTACCTCCCGAGGTCTGCTGCACCCTGGGGCCCGAGACGACCTGCTTGCCGCCGCCGGTGTTGCCCGAGCTTCCAGTGGTCGCACACCCAGCGAGCGCGAGACCGACTCCGACTGCTGCTGCGAGAATGCGGGTCTTCACAGTGTGTCCTCCGGCTCATCGCTCGGATCTTTGCCCTTGGGGGCCGGGGTGGGTGCGGGCTGCGGCGCAGGGTCCTGCTTCTTCGCCACTTCCTTCTTCGGAGCAGGCGTGGGCGCGGGGGTCGAGAGATCGACCTCGGGCATGGTGTCAGCCACATCACGCGAGCCGACCTCGCGAGCGTTGTTGCGCAGCTCCTGCGACTTCTCAGGCGAGATGGTGGGCACCGACTGAACGGACGTGAGCACGTCGCCGCCGATCGAGATGTTCTTCTCGGTCGCCTGCTTCAGCTCCATCACGTCTTCGCGCATCTTGGGGAAGGCGTCGGGGCGGTACTTGTTTCGCAGCATCTCGAGCGCGGCGATGGTGCACGGGTTGAAGACGTCGAGCTCCTGGCTCTTGGTCACCACCGCGGTGAAGGCCTCGGCGGCGTTCTTCTTCACCGGCTCGGCCTGCTGTTCGAACTGAGGCCGCAGCTCGATCAGCACTTCTTCGGGCAGCCCCTTGGGCACGGGGAAGTTGATCAGCTGCTCGGCGAGCTGATCGTACGCGAGGCCAATCTTGTGCAGCGCGCAGATCGCCGGGTCGGCCGACTTGAACCCGACCGTCCGGGTGTACGTCTTCTGAAGGTCCTGAAGCGCGTTGGTCTTGCTCAAGATCGAGCTCTTGAGCTCACCGATGTTCTGCAGCTTCGTCCACCGCAGCTTCATCGCGTTGTACTTCTTCCAGTCGTCTTCATTCTCGAGGAACGAAGCCTTGGCCACGCCGTCGAGGGCGGTGATCTCGAGGGCGTCACGCTGCTTCTTGCCCAGCTTCTCGTAGTAATCCGCGATGCACAAATACACACCACGCACTACCTTCACGTTCTTCTGCTTGAACTCGTAGATGTTG
>JAYVRT010000591.1:0-1590 GCA_043776025.1 Archangiaceae bacterium
CCGGACCAAAGGTCCTTCTCTGACGCCACCGAGAACCTCTCGAAGGGCGGGTTGTTCATCCAGACCGATTCGAAGCTCGAGGTGGGGATCAAAGTGCCACTGCGTCTTTCTTTCCCCGGACTGCTTGATCCGGTAGAGATCGTGGGCCGGGTCGCGTGGGTGCGTCCTGAGCAAGCCGGCGGGCGCGGCGCGGGAGTAGGAATTGCCGTCGATTCGGAAAGCCATCGCGCGCACCTGGAGCGGCTGTTGACCATCGAGGCCGTGCCGGCAGCGTTGAACCCGCCTCCCGCGGGTGGGTTTCGCGTCCTGATCGTCGAGGACAACCCTCACATCATCGAGATGTACAGCTACGTGCTCAAGAAGCTGGCGGCCAACGAGCTGAAGGGAACGGTGCCGCTCGAGGTCCACTTCGCACCTGACGGCCACAACGCACTGAACCAGCTGATGGCCTCGACCTTCAACCTGGTGATGACCGACCTGTACATGCCGGTGATGGATGGCTTTCAGCTGCTGGAAAAGATCCGCGCCGAGCCGACGTTGGCGAAGATGCCGGTCGTGGCAATCTCTGCCGGCGGCCGCGACGCCCAGGATCGCGCGCTGAAGCTGGGCGTCGACATTTATCTGCGCAAGCCGGTGAAATTCGCTGAAGTGCTGGAAACGGTGAAACAGCTGCTCCGCATCAAGTAGGCACAAAAACCCATGCCCCAAACCGCAATGACGCGCGACAAGGTGAGCAATGAAGCGCTCTTCATTTTGAGGAGCCTTCAGGAGAATGCCCGCCAAGGCCGCAGCAACAAGCTCGCCGACGTGAAGATGAGTCTCGAGTCGAATGTCAGCATCGAGTTCGACAGCTACTTCTTCTTCCTCCGCAAGTTCCACTACATCGCGATGGATCGCGAAGCCCAGCTCAAGCTGACCGACCAGGGCGATCGCGTCACCTCGGGTGAAGAGGTCGACCGCTTCGGCGGTGAGATCTCCGACTGCTTCGCCGATCAGATCAGCGAAGGCCTGCCGCCGCCGCCACCTTCCGAAGACGAGCCGGCGTATGCGAGCCCCCCGGCCCCGTCGATTCCGCCTCCGCCTCCGCTCCCCACAACCGACATCATTCTGGAAGGGACCCCCATGCTTCAGCCCCCGCCCCGCGGCGGTCGCAAGCCTTCGCCGCAAGATGACAGCTTCCCCCAGGTCACCGCTCCTGAGCGCTCTGGAGGGAGCTACGGCAACCCGCCGCCTCCTCCCCCGCCCGCGCCGATGCAGCTGACCGCGGCCGTGCAGGTTCCCAACTCGCCCTCATCGATGAGCAGCGGCGGCTCGAGTGCCAACAAGGGCCAGGATCTCGACCTTCGCTACCAGAAGAACGATCAGATGGGCTCAGGCCCGCTGGGCACCGTCTACAAGGGCAAGCACAACGCCCTGGGTCTCGACGTGTGCGTGAAGGAGCTCAAGGACATCTTCGGGTACTTCTCGTTCTTGCAGCGCGGCGAGGTCATCAAGCGTCTGAAGCGCGAGCTGTGCGCGCAGGCCCAGGTGAAGCACCCGGGCATCGTGCCGATCCTCGATCAGAACACCGACGTCGCGCGGCCGTACTTC
>JAYVRT010000592.1:0-1587 GCA_043776025.1 Archangiaceae bacterium
GACGGTGATCACCGTGCCGCCGCTGGCGCTGCCGTCGACCGTCGCGGTCGCGGCGATCTTCACGATCGAGCCTCCGCTGCCGTCGACGACGGCCTTGCCGACCCGAAGGTCCGCCGCGAGGATCCGCGAGCCGCCCGACACCTTGAGCGACGTCGCGTTCGCGGTGCCGGAGAGCTTGACCTCGCTGCCGCCCGAGGCCTCGACGTCGAGCTGGTCCACCTCGAGCGCCGACAGCTCGATCGTGCTTCCGCCCGAAGCCTCGAGCCGGGGAGCCGACGCTCCGGTGCAGCCGCCGCGCACGTGGGAGCCGCCCGACGCGCTGACGAGGTTGAAGACGTCGTTGGTGACGTCGACCTGCAGGGCCTTGGCGCGCGCCACCGGCTCTTTGAGCCGGATCTCCAGCGTCTCTCCCCGGACCACGGTCTCGATTTCGGCCACCAGGTTCTCGTCGGCGATCACCGAGACTGCCGCCGGCCCTTCGCTCAGCGACAGGCGGATTCCGCTGGAGACCGAGACCTCCTTGAAGGCCGGGACGGTGCGGGCCTCGGTGGTGACGTGGCCGTTTCCGGAAAGACCGCAGCCGAAGAGGCCGAGCGCGAGCGCGGCGCTGGCGAACAGCGAAGGGGAGAGCGAGCGGGTCATCGGAGGCAACTCCAAAGTGAGAGGTACAGTTCAGTTGCCGCAGCCGGTCAAAGTGATCACCGCATAAGCTAGGCGCCCACATGGGGATCCCTTCGATGAGACGGGTCGTGGGTTTGACGCTGGCGCTGTGGGGTGGGCTCAGCCTCGCGGACGACGAGTCCGGGGGTGAGGCCGTCCCCGCCAACGTGATGGGCATCTACACCGCGGGCAAGGCGGCCTACGACGCCAAGCAGTACACCCAGGCCCTGGCGGCCTTCGACCGCTGCATCGACCTGGAACCGGCGCGGGCTCGCTGGCACTACAACCGCGCTCTGGCGCTGAAGAAGCTGAAGCGGGACTCGGAGGCGCTCAGCGCGTTCCTCGACTCTCGGCGCATTGACCCTACGTACAAGCGCTCGGAGATCGAAGGGAAGCTCTCGGAGCTCAACCATACCGAGCGTGGAGCGGTCGCCGACCCGAACCCGACCCGCCCACCGCGGGGCGCGAACGCTGCCGAACTGCTGCGGGTGGTCTCCGGCGGCGCCTTCTGCCTGGCGATCGGCGCGTTGATCGCCACCTTCGTCTGGTTCCTCCGGAAGAAGCCGACCGCAGGGACCGCGACCCCGGCTGCTCCTGATCCGCGCGCGAGCAAAGTGCCAGCAGCGCTGACCACGCTCGCCGCCCGCCAGGCGCCGCTCGAGCACGCGCTGGCTGCCGACGACGATCCGCAAGGCCGCGCGCTGGTCGAGAAGGCCGGCAACGAACTGCAGTCGGCCCGCTTCCTTCTGCAGGGCCGCGGCAATGTGCCGGCGCTCGAGGCCACCGTCGCCCGCGCCTCGGCGGCGATCGACGTCGCGACCCAGCACTTCGAGGCGACCAGGGGGCAGGCGTGGAGCCAGGTCCAGGGCGAGCGCGTCGGATGCTTCTTCTGCGCCCGGCCGCTGGCGTCGAAGTCGGCGCGCAGCG
>JAYVRT010000593.1:0-5035 GCA_043776025.1 Archangiaceae bacterium
CTCAGGCAGTGTCCGCTCACCTCACTTCCACTCGGTGAGGCTCAAGGTGCTGTCGATCTCCTGCCCGCCCAGTCCGTGCTGGAGCGGCCAGAAGCGGACCCAGACGGGCGCGTCCTGCAGCCGCCAGGGGTCCTCTGCGTGGACCCACTCCTCGGTGATGACCTCGTCGTTCGGCCCGCGGCCGTTGCTCTTGAAGGTGAGCGCGGCGAAGCGATCACCGTTGACCCGGTAGCTGGTGGCGTAGGCCGACTCTTCCATCCGCTCGAGCGCGGCGAGGTCGAAGAGCACCTCGAGCAGCGTGCCCTCCCACGACGAGTTGTCCTCGGACGTGGCGTAGCGGATCCGGTTTCCGCCACTGAGCCAGGCATCGGTGATCGGCGCTACGCCCGGCGCGTCACTGGAGTACGTCGCCACCTGCCCGGGGCGGAACGCGAACGGCGCCTCGGACTTCGACGGTGGCTGCACCCCGAAGTCCACCAACCGCAGGCGCAGCAGCGACTGCTCGAGCTCGACGGCGCCGCCGAAGAAGCCCACCGGGCTGGTCTTCGCCGCGATGCAGCCCCGCGCGAAGTCGCTCCCGCTCTTGACCTCGAAGCGGAGGCACGGAACCGAGCGGCCGCCCACCATCACCGCGTCCGACTTCGCCTCCGCCTTGTCGTAGCGCCGGCCGGGCTCGGGATGAAAGCCAGTGTCGGCGTGCACCGGGAGGCTCGCTCCTGGGGGAAGCAACTTCGGTTGCGCCACCAGAGGCGTGCGCAGCAGCAAGAAGCGCAGGCCCTTCTCCAGCGCTGGAGGTGTCTTTCCCCGCGGCAGCTTCACCGTCATCAGGACCTCGACCGCCTCGTCGGAGATCGAGAGCACGACGAAGCCCGCCCGGGTGCCCGCCGGAAGCGTCGCCGCCTGAACGTCCCAGACGGCGTACGCCCCTTCCTTCAAGGCGGGGTCCACCAACGCCACCGGCGTCGGCTTCTTCACCGCCGCGGGTGCGCCAGCGTCCACCGGCTTCGGCTTCGCCGCTTCCTCCGGAGATTTCTCCGCCTCGATGGGCGCAGCCGCAGGCGTTTGCTTACACGCACCGAGCGCGGTCAGGACGACGAGCAGACCGAGCCGGCGCAATCGCTCAGGTCTCGACGCCCGCGAACTGCACGCCCGACAGCGCTCCGTCCGCCGCCTTGCCGACGAGCATGTAGTTGTAGAGCCCCTGGTCGGACGCCAACTTCCCGTTGGCGTCCTTCGGGCCGACCTTCACCAACCGCACGTCGGTGAGGTTGTCCTTGAGCACCGCCGCGAGCTTCGTCCACGCGGCGCCGCTCTTGTGGCCGGGGTCCGAGTCCTCGACGGTGTCGATCTCGCCCTTGATGAAGGCGGCGGTGTCGGCGGCCGACCTCACCTCGAAGCCCATGTCGTTGAGCGACTTGATCTCACCGCCGGTGCCTTCCTTGAGGATCTTCGTCAGCTGGGCCCCGAAGGCCGCCTTGACGTTGGCGACGGTGACGCCCGAGGCGTCCGTCGGCTTGCCGGTGGTGAACGCGGGGGTCGAGTCCGTCTCGGACATGTAGTTGGAGTCCTTCGCCGCGGCGGTGATCGCCTTGCCGAGCTCCGCGCCGGTCAGCGTGTGCGCAACCGGTGCCGCCTTCAGCGCCTTGGCGAGATCCACCGCGAACTTGCCGGTGAGCGACATCTGCTTGATCTCCGCGGCAGACAGGCCGTTGTTGTTGAGGTCGTACTTCGCGACCATGTGCTCCCTGGCGTACGCGACCGCGGCCTTCACATCCTTCGCGGTGACCTGGGCGCCGGCCTTGAAGTCCCGGTGGTCGACGAATTTGAAGAAGATGTCGGTGAGATTGCGCTGCCCGGGCGGCAAGGCCGCGAGCGCCTTCTGCATCTCCGCCCGGCTGGTGCGGCCGTCGGAGCCGCCGGCTTTGACGATCGAAGCGGCGGCGAGCTGGAGGGCGGAATTGACGTCGGCTTTGGCGATGCGGGGCATGGAGGCTCCTGACGGGTTTGGGGTGGGGAAATTCGCACTCCGCCCGTGGCGCCGCAACTACCTCGCGACTCACTTATGGCGTGCTGAAGTCAGCACGACCGCGCGCGCGCGCTTCCGGTTCCGGCGCCGCCTGCGGCACGCCATCGACGTAGGTGACGTAATGCCCCATCACCGCCGGGACCCGCGGGCCCGGGGTGACGACGCCGGTGAGGTTGAGCGGATCCACCGCCGACAGGTGCACCACCTGGCCGGTGTGCGGCGCTCGCCGGGTCGCGCGCGCCGCTTCGACTGCTTCGGGCAGCGCGAACTGTTCTCCCGCGAAGCCGCCGAGGAAGCGCCCGCCGCGCAGCTCTCCCCGGCCCTCGAGGCGCCGGTAGACGGGCAGCAACTCCCGCCACGGCGGCGCGAGGTTCTCCCTCGCCACGAGGTCGCGGAAGACGATGCCGTAGCGTTGGAGGAAGAGCTTGGCGAGCTTCTCCAGCCGCTCGCCGTCGTCGAGGCGCTCGGTCGGCGCCAGCAGCGACCACCGCCCTGGCCCGCCGCGCTGCATCGCCCGTTGGCGCTTGCGCAGCTTCGGCGACTGGAGCACCCGCAGGTTCTGCACCGCGTCCGCGGTGACCAGCCCACGCGCGAGCAGCTCCCAGAGCGCATCCTCCACTTCGGAGGGGAGCCGCCGGGTGGTCGCCTGGAGCTCGGCGAAGAAGCTCGCCCCTTTCCGCTCCAGCGCCTGGGCGAGGTCCTTCGCCACCGGCGAGAGATCTTCGGGCAGCGCCGCCGGCCCGTCGGAGAGCAACGCGTTGGGCCGCGCCGCCTGCAGCAGCCACTCGAGCTCGGTGCGGCGGACGAAGCTCAAGCTCGCGTTGCGTCCCGCCACCGGAGCGCGGCGGGTGGGCTCGGAGGGGGGCACGTGCACGTCGCCTCGCCGCGGCCCCACCACCGGCCGGGTGTCCTTCATCGTCAGCCGGCCCCAGGCGATCTCTCCGTTCCACGACAACTGCTCGAGCCACTCGCCGACGTACTGCTTCATGCGGGTGGGCAGCAGCTCCTGCTCCCACGCCGCCGCCGGGGCCTCGTACCCCTGCAGCAGCGACACCGCCTTGAGGACCCCCATCGTCCCGCGCAGCTGCGAATCGGGGCCGATGTGGTGCCAGCGAAAGAGGAAGCGCATGAAGTCCTGCGCCGACAGCGGCTCGATCTCCCGGCGTAGCCGGCCGATGGTCAGCCGGTGAATCCGCTGGAGCAGCCGTCGGTCGCACCACTCCTGCTCCGCTTCCACCGGGCGCCCGGGGTGGAACCGGCCGCGCAGCACCTGCCCCACCGCCTCGAGCTTCGCCAGCCCCGCCTCGGCGGCGAAGCGGCTGATGCCCAGCAGCAGCGACAGCTCGGCGGCGGTCGTCGGCCCGAGCACCTCGAGCCACCCGCGCACCACCGTCTTCGCGGCGACCTCTTCTTCCTGCGGGCCGTCGCCTGGCAGCGCAGCGAGGGTCAACGCCGCGGCCGGATACAGCGCGCGAATCACCGGCACCCGTTCGGCGGCGTAGGCGAGCTTCTTCCCCGCCACCTCGAACACCTCGGCCCGCTTCTCGGCGACCAGCGACGACAGCCACTCGGGAGGGAACGCGGGGAACAGCTCATCTGGCAGCCCGAGCGGGAGCACGCCCAGCTGCAGCAGGGCGTCGTGCAGCTCTTCTTTCTCCCGCAGGTCCGGCCGCGCGTCGGCGACCACCTGTGCAATCGCCGCTGCGTCGAGCGCGCCGAAGTTGGCGGCGTCGGCCTCGGGCAGGGTCCGGCGCACCGACACCGCGCGGGCCCGGCGCTCTTCCAGCGGGGCCTCGTCGAGGTAGGTGTAGGGCGCGGAGTTGAGCATCGCGTGGGCGAAGACGCTCGGCTCGGGCAGGTCGACGGCGAACCGTTCGATCTCTCCCTTCTTCATCGCGGCGAGCACCGCCTTCAGCCCGTCGACGTCCATCGCGTCGCGCAGACAGTCCTTCATCGACTCGTTCACCAGCGGGTGGTCGGGCGGTTCAATCTCCATCCCGCCGTGGTTGTCCTGGCAGCCGACCTGCTCGGGGAAGACCGCGGCCATCAGGTCGTCGGAGCGGGCGCGCTGAATCGGCGGCGGCACCCGCTTGCCTCCCGACATCCGCGAGAGCGCGAGCGCGCGGGAAGCGGTCCAGCGGAAGCGGGTGCCGAAGATCGGCGCCTGGAGCACCGCCTGCGTCAGCACCTTCTCCACGGTGTTGGGGTGGACGAAGTCGAAGATGTCGTCGAGCGGGAAGCTGTGCTGCTCGCCGAGCGAGAGGAGGATCCCGTCGTCGGTCGCCGCCGCCTGCAGCTCGAAGTCGAAGGCGCGGCAGAAGCTCTTGCGCAGCGCCATGCCCCAGGCGCGGTTGATCCGCCCGCCGAAGGGCGCGTGGATGATCAGCTGCATTCCGCCGGCGTCGTCGAAGAAGCGCTCGGCGTAGAGGCGCTTGAAGCTCGGCACGCCGCCCAGCGCCGAGGCCCCGGCCTTGACGTAGCGGCAAAGGAGATCCGCCGCGGGAGCCGGCAGCTTCAGCGTCCCCTCGAGCCAGGCGCGGGCGTCTTCACGGCCGACGATCTCCTCGCGCAGCCGGCCCACCTCGGTCGACAGCTCGTCGGTACGAGAGGGCGCCTCGCCCCGCCAGAAGGGGACGTTGGGCGGAGCGCCGTGGGCGTTCTCCACCCGCACCGCGCCGTCGAAGATCCGGCGGATGCGCCAGCTGGTCGAGCCGAGGACGAAGACGTCGCCGGGCATCGACTCGATCGCGAAGTCCTCGTCGAGCGAGCCGACCTGCTTGTCCTCCGGCTCGGCGATCACCTGGTAGTTGAAGGTGTCGGGAATCGCCCCGCCGTTCTGCACCGCCGCGAGCCGCGCCCCTTTGCGGGGGCGCAACCGGCCGTTGACGCGATCGCGGTGCAGATGAACCCGCGAGCGGCCGCGGCTGGTGGCGACTCCCTCGGACAGCAAGTGCAGCACCTTCTCGAAATCCTCGAAGCCCAGGTCGGCGTACGGCATCGCGCGCTTGA
>JAYVRT010000594.1:0-5028 GCA_043776025.1 Archangiaceae bacterium
CGCTTCGAATGAAACGTGCAGCCGAAATGACGTGCACCCAGCTCTTCCCCCCAGTGCTGCGACTGCTTCCGCTGCTGCTGTTGGCCAGTGCCTGTGGGGGCTTCGTCACCCCTCCGCAGGACGTCTCGGTCGGGCTCGCGCTCAGCTCGGCCCGCGGGCTGCCCCCGACGCTCACCGAGGGCCAACAGGTGCTGGTGATCACCAAAGTGCGCCTCACCGGCACCGCCACCGTCGGCTCGATGCTCTTCGCCACCTTCGACAAGGCCGTGGTGCCGCTGGATGCGGCGTGGGTCCCGCTCGCCGAAGGCCCGCTGGCCCGGGGCGACTACCAGCAGGTGAAGCTCACCCTCACCGCGCTCACCCTCGAGGGCACCTGGGCGGCGGCGGGGGCCGGCCCGAAGCCGTTCGCCCTCGCTGCCCAAAAGGCGCACAGCCAGGACTTCGCCCTCAACGGCAGCTGGCGGGTGGAGCTCGGCAAGATGTCGGCGGTCTCGCTGGTGGGGGATCCTGCCCGGTGGATGAGCAACGAGCAGGGCGCCAGCCTGGAGTTGATCGACCCGACCTCGGACAAGGCCGGGGACGAGTTGATGGACCGCTTCTTCAAGTCGCTCACGGCCGCGCGTGACGACAACCATGATGGTCTCGAAGACCCCATGCACCCGTAGGCCGCAACCCTTCTGGAGAATCAATGAAGACCCAAGCCCTCTACCCGCTGGCGCTGCTCATGTTGCTCAACGGTTGCAGCTGCAACCACGCCGCGGTTGTGCCCGGCGGCACCTGTAAGACGACCGCGGACTGCGGCCTGTTGTTCTGTGACACCGCCTCGAAGACGTGCGTCGAGTGTCAGAGCACCGCCAACTGCTCGGGCGGGAAGACCTGCGACCTGGTGACCCACACCTGCGCCAGCGCCTGCACCACCAACGCCCAGTGCGGCGGCGGCACCCCCGTCTGCGACACCGCCCGCGGCGTCTGCGCCCAGTGCACTGCCAACGCCCAGTGCTCGGGCGGCAACACCTGCGACCTGACCACCCACACCTGCAAGATGCCGACGTGCACCACCAACGCCAACTGCACCGCGCCCCAGGTCTGCGAGACCGGCTCCGGCCAGTGCGTCGAGTGCGCCACCGCGGCCCAGTGCGGCGGCAACCGGCCCTACTGCTCCACCGCCTTCGCCTGCGTCTCGTGCCGGACCTCGCCCGATTGCGGCGGCGGCCGGGTCTGCACCCCCGCGGGCGCCTGCGTTCAGTGCAACACCAACACCGACTGCCCGACGGGCAACCCGATCTGCGCCGCCAACAAGTGCGTCCAGTGCACCGCGAGCACCGACTGCGGCGGGGCGACGCCGATCTGCAACGCCGCCGATAACCGCTGCGTCGCCTGCCTCACCAACGCCAACTGCGGCGGCGCGACCCCCACCTGCGACCCGCGCACGTTCACCTGCGTCGCGCCCTGCACCACCAACACCCAATGCCCCAGCCCCCAGGCGACGATCTGCGACCTGCCCAGCGGGCTCTGCGTCCAGTGCGCCAGCAACGCGCAGTGCGGCGGCAACACCCCGTCGTGCAACACCGTGACCCACAAGTGCGTCCAGTGCCTCGCCAACACCAACTGCTCGGGCCAGACGCCGATCTGCGACGTCCCCACCAACCGCTGCGTCGAGTGCGCCGCGGCGATCGACTGCCCCACCGCCCGCCCGGTGTGCGTCGCCACCCGGTGCGAGCAGTGCCTCACCAACGCCAACTGCTCGGGCACGACGCCGGTCTGCGACACCGCCAACAACAGCTGCGTCACCTGCCTGAAGAACTCCGACTGCCCGGGTGCGAACGCCGTCTGCGCCCAGGGCCGCTGCGGCAGCTGCCTCAACAACGCCAGCTGTCCGGCGGCGACGCCGATCTGCCGCGGCAACCCGGCTGCCTGCTCTGGCTGCCAGAGCAACAACGACTGCGGCGGGGCGACCCCGATCTGTGAGACCGCCACCGGCGCCTGCGTCGGCTGTCTCAACAGCCCGCAGTGCCAGAACAACCGCAAGTGCGACGTTGCGCTCAAGGTCTGCGTCGGCTGCCTCACCGCCACCGACTGCCCCACGGAGACGCCGGTGTGCGAGGCGACGTCCCGCACCTGCCGCAAGGCGTGCCTCACCAACCCGGACTGCGCCGCGCTCGGCCAGACCCCGCTGTGCAACACCACCGCGGGCGTCTGCGCGCAGTGCCTCACCAACGCCAACTGCAATGGCAATACCCCGGAGTGCAACATCGTCACCGGCCGGTGCGTCGCCTGCTCGACGAGCGCGACCTGCAGCGGGAACACCCCGTTCTGCAATGGGACCCGCTGCGTCGAGTGCGTCACCGCGGCGCAGTGCACCAACCCCGGCGACGTCTGCCAGCCCGACTTCACCTGCGGAAACTAGGAGTTCTCGATGGAGTCCCCCATGGTCTACCTGCGCAACATCACCAAGCTCGACCGCTGGCTCGAGGATCCCCAGACGGGGATCAAGCGCCAGGTCGAGGCGGGGGGCCTGGCCCGGGTCAGCTCGCAGATCGCTGATCAGACGATTCAGAAGGAGCCCGACGGCTGGGCCCGGGTCGTGCCAATCACCCTGCCGGCCACCGGGGGGCCGTGAGCGTCGCGGGTTGAGCGTGGCCAGCGGCTGTGCGAGCGTCCCCGCCACGATGCCCCGGTGGTCCCTGCTCGCGCTCCTCTTCGTCGGTTGCCGGCCCGCGCCGCAGCCGGTGCAGACCTCGTGCGCCGCGACCAGCGCCGACGCCGCGCCGTTTCGCCTGCTCACCCGCGCTGAGCTGGACCACACCGTCCGCGACCTGCTCGGGGACACCACCCACCCCGCGGCGGCGAAGCTCCCCGCCGAGCCGCTGGTCTACGGCTTCGACAACAACGCCCGTCTCAACAGCGCCAACGCCGCCTGGGTCGCGGCCTCGTTCGCGCTCGCCGAGGACGTCGCCGCCCGCGCAGTGAAAGAACGCAAGGCGCTGCTGGTCTCCTGCACCCTCGAGGACGCCGACTGCGGCGCCCAGTTCGTCGAGACCTTCGGCCGCCGCGCCTTTCGCCGCTCGCTCACCGTCGATGAGCAGTCGGCCTTCGCCGCCTTCTTCCGCGCCGCGCTGGTGCGTGACGGCTTCGACGCCGCGCTCGAGCAGACGCTGACCGTCTTTCTCCAGTCGCCGCAGTTCCTCTACCGGCCCGAGCTGGGGGTGCGCGCGATGGTGGCGATCGCCCCGGCCGCGCTCAACGGGCCGGAGCTCGCCTCGAAGCTCTCGTACTTCCTCTGGGGCTCGATGCCCGACGACGCGCTGATCGCCGCCGCGGAGAACGGGAGCCTCGCGCAGCCGCCGGTGCTCGACGCCCAGGCCCGCCGGATGCTCACCGCGCCGCAGGCGGAGGAGGCCCGGGCCGACTCCTTCTCCCGCTTCTTCACCCTCGACGCGCTGGCGCGGGTGGAGAAGGACCCGGCGAGCTACCCCCAGTGGAACGTCGCCCTCCAGGCGTCGTGGCTGCGCTCGATCGAGCTCTACTTCTCCGAGGTCGGGCGCCCCGGCGGCACCCTCTGGGGGCTGCTGCGGACGCCGGCGCTCTACGTCGACAGCACGATGTCGATGTACTCGCCCAACAGCTCCGCCGACTTTCAACGGGTGCAGATGACGTCCCCGGCCCGCAGCGGCGTGCTCGCCCAGCCGGGCTTGCTGGCGCGGCTGGCGAGCTCCGACCAGGGCTCTCCGGTGCGGCGCGGTGTCTTCGTCTTCGACCGCTTCCTCTGCCAGCCGCTACCGCCCCCGCCGCCGAACCTGATGGCGACCCCGCCGCCGGTGACCCCGGGCAGCACCACCCGCGAGCGGTTCAGCATGCACAGCGTCACCGGCTGCGCGACCTGCCACTCGAAGATCGACCCGATGGGCTTTGGCTTCGAGCACTTCGACGGCATCGGGCTGTGGCGCGACACCGAGGCGGGTAAACCGATCGACGCCACCGGGGCGATCGTCGGCCCCAACGACGACGCGCTCGCGGGGAAGTTCGACGGCGTCGGCGAGCTGTCGGACAAGCTCTCCCAGAGCAAGCAGGTGCACGACTGCCTCGCGGCGCAGTGGTACCGCTGGGCGCTGGGCCGGGTCGAGGCGGAGAGCGACGGCTGCGCGCTGGCGAAGGTGCAGCAGCGCTTCTTCGATTCCGGGGGAGATTTTGAGGCGCTGCAGCTGGCGATCGTCGGCTCCGACGCGTTCCGCTACCGCTCGGGGGCCCAGCGATGAAGCTCAGCCGGCGGGCGCTGCTGAGAGGGGCGGGCGGGCTCGCGTTCGCGCTGCCCTGGTTCGAGGCGCTGGCCCAGGGCGCGCCGCCGCGCCGCTTCATCGCGCTCTACCACCCCAACGGCGTGCACACCGACCAGTGGGCGCCATTGCCCGCCGGCAGCGACTTCACCCTCGGCCTGAGCCAGAGCGCGCTGCAGCCCTTCAAGAAGGACCTGCTCTACCTGCAGGGGCTGGACCTCAAGTGCGCGGTCACCGGCGCGGGCGAGCAGCACCAGCGCGGGCTGGGCGGGCTGCTCACCGGGCGGGCGATCGAGGCCGGCAGCTTCATCGGCAACGACGGCACCTCCGCCGGTTGGGCCAGTGGGATCTCCATCGACCAGGAGCTGGTGAAGGTGGTGGGGCAGGGCAGCCGGCTGGGCAGCCTTCAGCTCGGAGTGAAGGTCGGCGAGCGCGACGTCAGCGGGGCGCTGAGCTACTCGGGCTCCGCCGCGCCGCTGCTGCCCCAGAGCGATCCGCGCCAGGTCTTCGCCCAGCTGATCGACGCCAACCCGGCGCCAATCGATCAGCAGGAAGCGCTGCGTCGCCGCCGGGCCTCGGTGCTCGACGCGGTGCGGGAACAGTTCACCTCGCTCAAGGCGCGAATCTCGGTGCGCGATCGGCTGCAGCTCGACGCCCACCTGCAGCGGGTGCGTGACCTCGAGGTGCGGCGGACCGCGCTCCCGCCGGTCGAGGCCTGCCGCACCGGGATTCAACCACCGGTCACCGCCTGGCA
>JAYVRT010000595.1:0-1581 GCA_043776025.1 Archangiaceae bacterium
CTCCCACGCCTCGTGGGCCTCGAAGAACCGCCCAGCGCGGAACAGCCGAAGCCCTTCGTCGAGGCGGGTCTGAAAGTCGGGCGATCGCATCGTGCTTAAGGTCCAAACGTCAGCCCAACGGGTATAGCTGCGTCGGCGTGACCGTGCCTCCGAATCAGCCGCTCGTTCCCCCGCACCTGCGCGCCGCCGCCCGGCGGGCCCTGGCCTTGCCCGACGAGGCGCTGCTTGCCGAGTGCACCGAGGAGTTCTTCGTCGCCGGCGGCCCGGGCGGACAGCACCGCAACAAGACCGAGACCGGCGTCCGCCTCACCCACGCCGCCACCGGCGTCGCCGTCACCGCCACCGAGCGCCGCAGCCAACTGCAGAACCGCGGCGCGGCGCTCGAGCGGCTGCGGCAGCGCCTCACCGCGATGACGATCGAGCCTCGCCCACGAAAGCCGACGAAGCCCAGCTGGGGCTCGGTGCAGCGGCGGATCGCCGGGAAGAAGCACACCAGCCAGCGGAAGTCCGATCGCCGCGGCGACTGGTGAACGCCTACAGGTTCGGCAGCAGCAACTTCAGCCGCGCCTTCGCCTCGGCGGACAGGTGCTGGGTGTCCGACCAGACCGCGTTCTTCAGCGTCGTCTGACAGCCGCAGGGGCCTGCGCCAGCGGTGGCGATCGCCTTCACCGCCACCCGGGCCAGTGACAGCGCCGCCTCGGTGGCCGCCTGGAGGTTTCCGAGGATCAGCGCGCCCAGCTCCTGCGCTCCGACGTTGTCCGGGTGCGGCTTCCAGCAGTCGTAGTCGGTCGGCAGCCCGACCAGGCCGTAACAAAGCTCCGCTTCCCGGGCGAGCTTCGCCTCGGGGCAGCTGGTCATCCCGATCAGGTGCGCTCCCCAGCTGCGGTGGAGATCGCACTCGGCGCGGGTGGAGAACGCCGGGCCTTCCATGCAGACCAACGTCCCCCTCGGGTGGACCTTGATCCCCAGCCCTTTGCTCGAGTCGATCAGCACCTGCCGCACCGTGGGGCAGAAGGGCGCCGCGAACTCGAGGTGCACCGCGAGGTCGTCGAAGAAGGTGCCCTCGCGCTTGTGGGTCTTGTCGATCAGCTGATCGCAGATCACCAGCTCGCGCGGGTGGATGTCTTCCTGCAGGCTCCCCGCGGCCGCCGAGGCGAGCACGTGGGTCACGCCCAGCTGCTTCAGCGCGTAGATGTTGGCCCGGTAGGGGACCTTCGACGGGTTGTGGCGGTGTCCCGGCCCGTGGCGCGACAGCAGCGCCACCGGGACCCCGTCGATCTCTCCCTGGACGATCGGCCCCGAGGGCGCGCCGAAGGGCGTGCTCACCTCGGTGGCGGTGCCCGTCATCAGCCGCTGCAGCGCGCCGCCCAGTCCACTGCCCCCGATGATCCCCAGCCGCTTGAAGGCCATGTCAGGGCGTCTCGTAGTTGATCAGCGAGTGGACCTTGTCTCCGCCCAGGCGCGCCCGGCCCGGAATGAACCCGAGCTCGATCACGAAGGCGTAGCCAGCGACGACCCCGCCCAGCTTGCGCATCAACATCCCCGTCGCCTCGGCGGTGCCCCCGGTGGCGAGGAGATCGT
>JAYVRT010000596.1:0-1579 GCA_043776025.1 Archangiaceae bacterium
GCGGCGATCGCCGCGGTGATCATCGTCCGCCGGGATCTGCTCGTCACCTCGCTCTGGAAGCCGGCGGCGCTGCTCGGAGGACTGCTCTTCACCGGCTACCAACTGCAGACCTGGGGCCTGGTCTGGACCTCGCCCTCCCGGTCGGCGTTTCTTACCGGCCTGTGCGTCGTCTTCGTGCCGTTCGTCTCCCGGGTGTTCTTCAAGCGGCCCCTGGCGGTCGCCGCGGTGATCGGAGCCCTGGTCGCGGTGCTGGGGCTCTACGTGCTCACCGGCGCCGGCGCCGCCCAGGGGACCCTGCGCGGCGACCTGCTGACGATCGGGTGCGCCGTCGCATACGCCTTTCACATCGCGCTGACCGAGCACTTCGCGGCGAAACACCCGGCCTTCCCGCTGGTCGCCGCGCAGTTGGTGATCGCGGCGGTCGGGTTCGCGGCGGTGGTTCCGTTGGGTGAGCGAAGGGCAGACGCGTCCGCCGCGCTCGTCGTCGGAGTCCTCGTCACCGGACTGGTGGCGACCACCCTCGCGATTGGCCTGCAGACCTGGGCCCAGGCCCGGACGACCGCGGTGCGCGCGGCGCTGATCTACGCCCTCGAGCCGGTCTTCGCCGCCGGGTACTCCGCGCTCGCCGGGACCGGCGTCCTCGGGCTTCGCGACGTCCTCGGCGGGGGGCTGATCATCGCGGCGGTGGTGATCGGCGAGCTCGGCAGCGCAATCCGGCCACCGGTTGCCAGCCCGAGCTGATCGGCTGCCTCAAGGCGCGACGACGCCGACGATGTTCGGCAAATCCCACTGCGCGCGGTTCTCGTCGTTCGGGTTGAAGCCGGTCTCGTAGCTGCCGGCGAGGTCGAGGTCGATTCCACCGCCATGGATCGACAGGCTCGCCTCCGGGCCCCCCTCGACGTGCATCGCCTTGACGAGCTCCAGCGGGAGCCCCAGCACCCGCTCGTTCCACCTCGCCATCTCGTAGCCGTCGCGGCTGAAGAGAAACAACAGGCGCCCCTGCTTGTCCTGCGCGATCGCCGCTTCGCTCCACGCCCGGCCGTTCTTCTTCCACTGGCTCTTCCCCGGCCCCTTGATCAACCTCAAGTTCTGCGCCGCCGCGTCGTACTGGGCGACCAGCTCGTTCGCCCCCGGCTCGTCGAGGTCGACCACCTGGGCTCTGGGCAGCCCCGGCTTCTTCGGCCCAAAGACCAGCACCGACTGGTAGTGGTTGAAGGCCGCCTGGTTCACGTGGGCCCCGTCGACGAGGTGCCCGACGTTCGACGTCTGATCCCGATCGAACATCCCTGCGTTGATCGCCACCGACAGGTGCTCGGCCTTCGCCCACTTCGCCGCGGTGCGCGCCGCTCCTCCCGCCTTCGAGCGGAGCCCGAACGCCAGCGTCGCCTTGTCCGGCTCGATTCGCACCACGTGCAGCAGGCTCTTCGGGGCGAGCTCGTAGGTCCGGTACTCGACGCCGGGCGAGACGGGCTTCCACTCGGAGACAGGCGAGGCGGCGAGGAGCAGGCACAGGAGCTCGCCCCGAAGAGCCTGCTGCACGTGGTGCGAATCGAGCCGGACAAGGCGACGCTGGCGTTCG
>JAYVRT010000597.1:0-5008 GCA_043776025.1 Archangiaceae bacterium
GCAGTCCTCGACGGTGCGGGCCATCGGGCCGGCGGTGTCCTGGCTGTCGGAGATGGGGATGATCCCCGCGCGGCTGAGCAGCCCGACGGTGGGCTTGAGGCCGACGAGCGCGTGCACCGCGCACGGGGCGAGCACCGAGCCGTCGGTCTCCGAACCGACGGCGAGGGTGCAGAGATCGGCGGCGAGCGCGGTGGCGGAGCCGGAGCTCGAGCCGAGGGGGCTGCGATCGAGCGCGTAGGGGTTGCGGCCCTGGCCTCCGCGGGCGCTCCACCCCGAGGTGGCGCGGGTGGACCGGATGTTGGCCCACTCAGACAGGTTGCTCTTGGCGAGCAGCACCGCGCCGGCGTCGCGCAGGCGCTTGACGACGAAGGCGTCGTTCTTCGCCGGGGTGCCGACGAGCGCGAACGAGCCGGCGGTGGTCTGCATCTGGTCGCCGGTCTCGAGGTTGTCCTTGAGCACCACCGGGATGCCGTGCAGCGGCCCGCGGGGCCCCTTCTCCTTCAGCTCCTTGTCGAGCGCGTCGGCGATCGCCAGCGCGTCGGGGTTCACCTCGAGGATCGCCCGGAGCTCGGGGCCCTTGCGGTTCATCGCCTCGATCCGCGCGAGGTAGCCCTCGCAGAGCGCGCGGGAGGTCAGCGTCCCCTTCGCCATCAGCACCCGCAGCTGACGGACGGTGGCCTCCGGCCACTTGAAGGCCGGGACAGCGGAGAGGGGAGCAGCGGCGGCGGGGCCGGCGATCGCGGCGGCGCCTCCGAGCAGTCCCAGCTGCAGCAGGTCGCGTCGGTTCATCTTCCCCTCCGGTCAGCCCTCTTGGTTTGCTTGATCGCGCGCGGGGCCGTGGAGCCGTTCCTGCTTCGGCGGCGGCGGCACCGGGTCGGTGGCGAGCAGCCGCTGGGAGACGAAGTAGAGGACGGCGAAGAAGGCGATGAGCGCCAGCATCACCTTCGTCCCCGGCTTCATCCCCTCGTCGGTGTTCACCTGGCCATAGCCGGCGAGGACCGCGGTACTCACCCCGGCGTATTGGCCGGCGTATTGTGCAGTGCGAAAGAACTGGTCGGCGACAAGGCCTTCGTCGGCGACGGTGAGCGTCTTCGCCAGCTGGGGATCGACGAGGCGGCCGCCGGCGGCCTCGGCCAGGGGAACGCCCTCGAGGACGACGGCGCGGATCAGCTCGAGCTTGTCCGACAGCTCGAGGCGCAGCTCGGTGGCGACCGCCTTGCCGCTTTCGAGCAGCGGGCGGACCTCGACATCGCCCGCCTTCATCCGCCACGTGCGGGTGCCGTCGGGGTTGGCGAACGCACCGCGCTCGTGGAGCATGCGGTCGAGGGTCGTCGGATCCCATGGCTGGCCGGGCTCCTTCGACTGGATCAGCAGCTCGTAGCGCACGGGGTGACTGTACCGGATTGTCATGATCGCGTCGGGCATGACGGGTACTGTCCGCGGCGGGCGTCGCGACACACTCTTGGGGGCAGGCATGTCCGGATGCGCGCGGTGGCTGTGGATGGCGGGGTGTTTGATTGGGGCCTCGGCCGTCGCGGCGGACGAGACCTTCCGGGACCTGTCCACCAAGGAAGCGCTGTACATCTCCGACGGCCCGAAGGTGGCCTACCGCGGCCCGCGCGGTGGAGATCCCAAGCCGCTGACGCTGCTCGGCCACGAGGACTCCGACCGGGTGCTGAAGATTCGGTTCAAGAAGAGCCCGCAGGTCTGGACGCTCACCATCAGCCCCGACCGGCAGAAGCTGATCTGTGAAGCGACGGGCGAGCCCCGACAGGTGTTCGAGCTGATGACGCCAGAAAAGCTCGCGGCGATGGCGGCGGCGGCCCAGAAGGTGAACAGCGAGCGCTTCGTCCGAATCACCAGCCACGAGGAAGGCGGCGCGTCCTATGAGCCGGTGACCGAGATCCGCGGCGAGGTCTCGCCAGGCGCGAGTGCGATCACCGTGTTCTCCTACGACGCGAAGGAGAAGCTGCGCAGCCAGCACAAGTTGGAGAAGTTCAAGCCAGGCGAGACGAGCTTCGTCTTCCGCGCGGGCAAGGACCTGGGGAACATCGGCATCGGCTCGAACCACTTCCGCGTCGAGGCGCAGTTCGACGGGGGGGGCGGTGGCGAAGGCCGACCTCCACCTGTCGCTGCATGAGTACTCGGGGGAAGAAGCCAAGCCGGTGATCTACCTCTACCCGCGGGAGCCGACTGAGGTCTCGGTGCGGGTCGAGCCGGTGGGTGGGGTGATCAAATCCGAGCCGGCCTACGGGCACGGCTGGACGGTGACCGCGCACCCTGACGGGAAGTTGGTCGCGGCCGATGGCACGGCGCATCCGTACCTCTTCTGGGAGAGCGGACTGACCGAGGCGCCGACGCCGCTGACCGAGGGCTTCGTCGTCCCACGCGAGCGGCTGCATCCGTTCCTCAGCCGGACGCTGACCTCGCTCGGACTCAACGCGAAGGAGCTCGCCGACTTCGAGGAGTTCTGGCTGCCGAAGCTGGCGGTGAAGCGCTACGCGGCGATCCGCTTCGTGCCTCGGGAGGAGATCGACGCCACTGCGCCGCTGTTCATCTCTCCGGCGCCGGACAGCGTGATCCGGGTGTTGATCGACTTCCGCGCCCACGACACCGCGCCGAAGCTGAAGCCGCAAGTGCTGACTCCTGCGGTGCGCCTGGGCTTCGCAGTCGTCGAGTGGGGCGGGCTGTTGTACCGGGAGTGACGCAGAGCGGAACACGGAGTTGCGCACGCCCGGGGTGGTCGCACCCCGTCCGCCTCAAAGGAACTGGGGCAGGCCGCGGATCCGCGCGAGCGCCGCTTCGCGAATCACCGCGTCCGCGGAGAACTGGCTGGGCAACGCATCCGACGATCGGGCCAGCCGGAGCGACCACCGCGCATCCAGCGGATGCTCGAGGGTCCGGTGGTTCGCGGAGGCGATCGTCGTCTCCGCCCGGTCGCCCGTGCCGACGCTGGCGCCGACCGCGAACCCAGCCAGCAGCATCGCGGTTCGGCTCGAGGTCGAGGTGTTGGTGGTGTGGAGGGTCACCGCGTCGGCGCAGGCAAGGCGGAGCGCGCTGAACAGCTCGACGGTCCACAGCCGCGGGTTGGCGCGCGCCGAGTAGAGATCCCAGAAGACGATGTCGGCGGTCGCCGCGGGCTCGAGCGCGAGGCGGGAGGGGAAGTCGCCCAACGCCAGGCGCCAGCTGGTCCGCGCCGTCTCGCAGCGGCCATCCCTGAGCAGCGCGGTACTGGCGGCGTGGGCCTGGGCGCTGCCGAGCCCGAACCAGCCCGCGTTCTGGGGCAGCAGCGCGAGTTCGAGCGCCACCACCTGGTCATCGAAGCTGACGATCTCCAGTCGACGGGCGCCGGCGGGGGCCGCTTCCGACACCTGCCAGGCCGCGAGCGCATTCGAGGCCGCCCCGAGGCCGACGTCGAAGAGCACCAGCTTGGCGCCGCCCTCGCGCAGCCGCCATCACCTGACCGCAGGCGCGGTCCCGGATTGCGCGCGCTCCGTCGGGGAGAATGACGACTTCGCACCCGCGCTGGTCCGGCTCGTCTTGCGTCACGCTCGCCTTGCCGCTCGAGATCCCGCGCGGGCGGCCTCGCTTACAGCACGCTTCGTCTCCGCGCGGTTGCAGGTGCGGCGATGGGGTCGACGTAAAATGAGGGGGTTGGGGGCGAAGCCCTGTTCTCGATCAGGGCAGGCGCTGCACTCCAAGCGCAAAGCGAAACCTGAAGGAAACTCGGTGCTTGTCCGGCCGACAATTGCTCAAGTTTCAAGAATTCTCCGCGCACCCTGAGGCCCTATGCCCGTCGGATCCAGCAGCTCGAGCCACTCCCACAGCTCTTCGCACTCGTCACATTCGTCGCACGCGTCGCACGCGTCGCATGCCGCCCACGCCAGCAAGGCGCACGGCGCTCACGCGGCCCACGGCCACCACGCGACGAAGGGCCACTCGACGAAGGACACCTTCACCGCCCATCACTCGCACAAGAAGTCGGGCGTGACGGCGGCGAAGATGAGCCCGGCTGAGCGCACCGCCGCGGTTCGCAAGATGGCGGAGCTCGCCCGCAAGGCCGGGATTCCTCCGGAGCTGCCGGTGATGACGGCGCTGGTCGAGACCCGGTTCCGGAACCTGAAGTACGGAGACCGCGACAGCCAGGGCATCTTCCAGCAGCGCGCCCCGTGGGGCTCGGCGGCGAATCGCACCAACGTCGAGAAGGCCACCCACATGTTCCTGCACGGGGGAGCCACGGGCCAGCCGGGCGCCGCCGCCTACAAGTCGAAGTATGGGAACCTGCCGCACACCGCCGAGAACCTCGGCAAGTGGGCGCAGAAGGTCCAGGTCTCGGCGTTCCCCGACCGCTACAAGAATGAGTACAACAATGCGCGAGCGATGCTCCACGACGCCGGCGTCGCCGGGTACTGAGCGGATCCGCTGGTGAGCGTGCCGTTAGAAAACGCGCACGCGGTACTTTTCCCCTCGAAGATCCAACGGCTGCGTTTGGCAGCAAAGCTGCAGAGGTGACGCGCCGGAGGGAGGCGCGTGAGATCTTCGGCGTGGACGATGGCTCTTTTGTTGTGCGCGTGCGGCGCTTCGCCGGCGCACGACGCGGGCGTGAGCGACGCGGGCTCAGAACCCGATGCGGGCCTGGATGCGGGATTCTCCGATGCCGGCTCGCCATGCGGTCTGAAGGCGCCGCCTTCGGGAACGCAGGTCTCCGAAGGCGGCCGGACGAAGCTCGAGCTCGCGTTCGAAGGAACGCCGACCGACTGGAGCGCCCAGGTCGCTGGCAGCGCCTTCGTGATCAAAGAAGACGCCACCCACCTGACGGTGCGCGCGCCGAACGGTGGGCTTGGAGTCAGCACGGTGACGATCTTTGTGTCGTGCGGTGCGGATCACGGGTCCGGTGTCTTCGAAGTCGAAGCCCGGCGCCCGAGCTGGAAACCCGTCTCGCAATGGACCGAGGGGACCACCGGCCCCAACAACCGCGAGTACGGGGTGATGTGGCTCGACAGCGTCG
>JAYVRT010000598.1:0-1577 GCA_043776025.1 Archangiaceae bacterium
TGCGACACCGGCACGCTCGCCTGCCAGAAGGAATACCTCGCGCAGGGCGGCTCGATGACGATCACCCGCGCTGATCGCTCCGCCGCGGGCCGCATCGACGGCAGCGCGAGCCAGGTGCGCTTCAACGAGTGGAACATCACCACCGACCAGCCCGCGGGCGCAGGCGCCTGCATCATCGCCAACACCATCGGCCCGTGGAGCGTGGGCTGGAACATGGACGGCGGCGTGATCCCCTGATCTCCCTCGCCCTGCGAAGCGGGGAGAGGGCCGGGGTGAGGGGCGACTAAGGGGCCGGTCGCTTCTTCGGCACCACCAAACCCGAAGACAATCGCTTGAGCACCACGTCGCGCTGGCGCTGCTTGTAGCGCTCGTGCGAGTTCTCGCCCTTCTCGTTCTGGGTCGCCTGCTTCTCGTCCGCGATCTGAAACTCGCATGTCGCCAGCGTGATCCGCCCCTGCCGCTCGCGATCGTCCTGCTCTGGAGGCGGCAGAAACGCATCGAGCCGAATCGGCACGTCGGCCACGAAGTTGAGCACCCGGTAGGTCGAGCCGGAGAACGTGTTGCCCAGGCGCGCCGCGGCCTCGCGCTCCTCGTAGTCGAGGTCGAGGTGCAGCTGCCGCGCGTACTTCTTGAAGTTCGGGTACGCCTTCACCAGGTCCTTGAACTTGATCAGCGTGTTCTCGGTCTGGGACGGCACGATGAAGTTGAACGGCAAGAGCCGCTGCGTGAGGAAGTAGAGCGTGGGGATGATGTCGTCCCGCTCCTTGACGATGATCCGGAAGCGCGTGCGGTCGTAGATCGCCGCGGCCGTCGAGTCCTTCTTCGCGATCAGCTTGGTGATCGTCGACTCGCGCGTCTTGATCGAGTCCGAGAACTCGACGATCGGCAGGTCCTTCTGCCGCGCCTCTTCCATCACCGCGCTGACCCGCTCCGCCACCAGCCGCGCCATCTCAGCCTCAGGCACGGCGATCTTGAACAGCAGGTCGCGCGCCTCGATGTGCTGAATGACGTGCATCGTCTTGAGCACGATGCAGGCGATCTTGCGGTACTTGCGATCGATCTCCCCCGAGGCGAGGAGGAAGAGATCGTGGATCATGTTCGGGTTGGCGACCGAATCAGCCACCCGGTAGTTGAAGGTCTTGCGCAGGTACTCGACCGCGTCGCCCAGCACCGTGCGAACCCAGCGATCGTCGTGCTTCCGCGTGGGATCGATCTGAAGCAACCGCAGATAGCGATCGACCTCGTCCCAGGTCTTGAAGTGCATCCGCCGCCACTCGATCACCGAGCCACCGCGGAGGATCAGGCGGATTCGCTCGAGCTCCTTGAGGCCCATCTGCTCGACCCGGCGAATGGGCAGATCCGGCAGCTCGGGTTGGTGAGTGGGGGCGGTCACGGCCCCGCGTTTCTCCCACAAAAAAGCGCGAAGGCCGACCCCGGATTGCACCCGGAGCCGGCCTCCTCGTCACTTCGATGGAGAGCCGCGCCTCACTGAGCGAGGCGACCAGCAACAGCTTGATTACTTCGTGACCGGGCGGTCGTCGCGGTACTCGGTGAGCGTCACCACGCCCGCGACGTCG
>JAYVRT010000599.1:0-5008 GCA_043776025.1 Archangiaceae bacterium
GGAATCAGGAGGATCCGGTCTCCCGGAGTGACCAAGGTGACGTCCGCGGGCAGCGAAATCAGGTGGGTGGCCATGGCGGCAGAAGACAGTGCCCCCGAGCTCTGGGTCGACAGCGGAGTCGCCCACAGCTCGCCGTCGCGAAAGTCGACCGTGGCCCGCAGGTAGTGGCGCAGCCCCGGGGCTTTCTTCCAGGGGGTGGCGAGCCGGCCGCTGATCGGCGCGGGCGCGGGCGGCAGGCCCTGCAGCGCCCGCAGCGCTGGCCGGACGAAGAGCTCGAAGCTGACCAGCGACGAGGCGGGGTTGCCGGGGAGCCCGAAGACGCGGGTGCCTCCGCGGCGGCCGAACGCGAGCGGCTTGGCCGGCTTGATCGCCACCTTCCAGAAATCCATCGTCACCCCAATCGACTCGAGCGCCTGCCTGGCGAAGTCCTTCTCGCCCACCGAGACGCCGGCGCTGGTGATCAGCACGTCGAAGGAGAGCCCCTGGGCGAAGAGCGCCTGGATCGCATCGAGGCGATCGGGGGCGAGGCCGAGCAGGGTGGGCTCGCCGCCGGCCCGGCGCACCGCGGCGGCGATCGAGGGGCTGTTGGTGTCGAAGATCCGCGCGCCCGGCTCTTCGCCGATCGGGCACAGCTCATCGCCGGTCGAGGCGATCGCCACCCGGGGGCGGCGGTGCACCTTCACCTCGCGCAAGCCCTGGGACCACAAGAGCCCCGCCTCGGGGATCCCCAGCGGCGCTCCGGCCGGCAGCAGCGGCTGACCCTCGCGGGTGTCCTCCCCGCGATCCCGCACCGCCGCCCGCGCCGGCACCGCGTCGAGCAGCTCGACGAACTCGCCCTCGGCCTTGCAGCGCTCCTGCATCAGCACCGCGTCCGCGCCCGGAGGCAACGGAGCGCCGGTCATGATCCGCGCGCATTCCCCCGCGTGGATCGTTCGCGTCGGGTGATCGCCGGCGAAGACCCGGTCGACGATCTTCAGGCGCGCCCCGGGCGTGGTGGCGTCCGAACTTCGCAGGGCGTAGCCGTCCATCGCCGAGTTGTCCCAGGGGGGCAGGGTGCGCCGGGCGACCACTCCCGATGCCAGCGCGCGGCCCAGCGCGGCCTCGATTGGCACCCCTTCTTCAGGCAGCGGAACGAGCCCGAAGAGGATGCGTTCGAGGGCAATTTCGGGGGTCAGCAGAGACATGCTTGGAAGTTGCCCGAATCACTCGGGAATGTCGATTGACACGGCGGAGCAATGGTCGTAAGGGGCTCGCCTCTCTTGATTTAGAAAAGAGGAGACCGCGTTGGCGAAGAAGAACAAAGCCACCAAGTCCCCGAAAAAGAATCGTCCCGCAAAGACCCCGGCCCCCAAGTCGCCCAAGGCGGCGAAGGCCAAGGTCCGCGTCGTGGCGAAACCCAAGGCGGCGAAGGCGCTCAAGGCGCCCAAGCCTGGCAAGGCCCCCAAGCCCGAGAAGGTGTCCGCGAAAGCGGCGCCGGCAAAGGCCGACAAGGGCAAAACCGATGCGAAGGGCGTGAAGCTCGACGCGAAGGGGAAGGTCGACGCCAAGGGCAAGCTGGTGCCCGAGCCGCCGATGTCCGCTCCCCGGCGCGACGGCGTCTTCCTTGGCCCATTGCCCGACAAGCCTCTGCCGCGCGCGTCGAAGCTGCCGCCTCCGGGCGAGCCGCTGACCAAGCGCGAGATGGAGCAGGTCCTCTCGGTCGGCACCGGCCGCGGGGTCGTCGGCGAGGGCTCGCTGAAGGGGCGGATGTTCGTCCACCTCGGCTTCCCCTACCTGGAGGTGATCGGCCGCGACAAGCGCGAGCTGTTCTTCCTCCTCCAGGGCCCGGACCAGGAAGTGCTCCCGGCCTACGTCGACCACAAGGTCTCGGTGAACGGGATGATCCGTCGCACCAACAACCACGGCGGCACGGTCGAGGTCCGCAAGTACTCGGCGAAGAAGCCGGAGGTCGAGGTCGTCGAGGTCGCGGCCGAGCCGGTGAACAAGCTCCGCTTCCTCTCGCCGGGCGAGACCGAACAGGTATGCAACGCCGGCATGGGCGCGGGGATGAAGGGCTTCGCCTCGATGCGGGGTACGCTGGAGATGACCGGCGACGATTACTTCCTCGTCGTCTCCAACGGTGGCACCCGCCAGCAGGTCAGCTTCCTGCTGCAGGGCAAGAACGCCAAGGGGCTGAAGAAGCACGTCGGCGGCACGATGTACGTCACCGGGGTGGTGGAGAAGACCTCCGGCTGGGGCGGCACGGTGCAGGTCGAGACCTGCGAGCCGCGTCCGCTCGAGGTCCGGCCGGTGATGCGCGACGGCATGGACCTGAAGGGAATCGACGCCCGCGGAGATCACGGGGCGATCGAAGTGAAGCTCAACAGCGGGCTCTCGGTGCGGTTGCCTGAGCGCGCGGGCTACACCTGGGCCGTCGAGCCCACGCTCGCCAAGCGCGTCTCGTTGCGCGAGGCGAACTTCGAGCTGAAGTCCGGAGGCGCGGCGACCCGCGAGTTCTTCTTCACTCCGCGTAACCCGGGCGTCCACGACGTCGACTTCTTCCTCGCCAAGGCGTTCAACCCGACCCAGGTGCACAAGACGTACAAGCTGACCGTCACCGTCAGGCCGGGAGAGATGCCTTGAGGTCCACGACCCTGCCGCTCGCGCATTTGGCGGCGGTGGGGGGTGGCCGGGCGTTACCTTGCAGTCACCGTCAGGTCCGCGCTCTTGCGGACGACGGTCAGTCATTCGATGCGGGCGAGCATCCGAAGGGTTCTCCTTCGTGGTTCATGCCCGCGTCTCCCTGCCGAAGGAAGTCGTGGGGAACAACCGGCGTCAGCCTCGGCCTGATGGCCTTTTCGCCCGCGTCGCGGGCATTGGTTCGAGTTTAAGTGAAAATCGATAGTGGTTTGGTTCGCGAGGCGTTGACCGCTTCGCAAGGACGTTGGCTGGGAATGAAGGAGCTGTTGCGGGCGATGTCGCTGCCCGCGGGACAGCAGTCGGTGTTGAAGCGGGTCCTCTCGCACATGCTGCGGGAAGGGCTGATCGAGAAGGACGGCAAGCAGTTCCGGTTGAGCGGCGGCAAGGACGCTCCGGTGCTGAAGCAGCCGGCCTTCCGTTCGGTGCCGGGGCCGCAGCAAAAGCCGCGCGGCAGCGGCTTGCCGAGGGTGCTCGGCACGTTGCACGTGCACGCCGACGGCTTCGGCTTCGTGCACCCCAGCTCCGGCCTGGGAGAGAACGTCTACCTGCCGGCGGAAGAGGCGCGGCGGGCGATCGACGGTGATCGTGTCGAGGTCGAGGTCTCGATTGGCCGCAACGGCCGGAACACCGGGCGGCTGGTCGGCGTGCAGCAGCGGCAGCGCCAGATGGTGGTCGGCACCTACGAGGAGCGAGGCGACAAGGCCTTCGTCGTCCCCTCGGATGCCGTGCTCGGGCCGATCGCGGTCCCGAAGACGCAGATCGCCCGCCCGGGCGACGCGGTGAAGGTGCGGCTGGGCATCGGCGCCGAGCTGCTCGCGCAGCGGGCGCAGCTGACCGGGGAAGTGGCCGGCTCGCTCGGGAGGCCGGGAGATCGGTCGGTCGAGGTGCTCGCGCTCGCCTACGCCAAGGGCTTCCACGACGAGTTCCCGCCTGAGGTGATGGACGAGGCGGACAAGATCGGGATCACCGTCACCGCCGAAGAGGCGGGCGGCGAGGCGCGGCGCGATCTGCGCAGGCTTCCGCTGGTGACGATCGACGGAGAGGACGCGCGCGACTTCGACGACGCGATCTTCGTCGAGCCGAAGGGCGACGGCTGGCGCCTGGTGGTGGCGATCGCCGACGTGTCGCACTACGTCCGCGAGGGCACCGCGCTCGACACCGAGGCGCTGCGGCGCGCGACCAGCGTCTACCTGCCGGGCCGGGTGTTGCCAATGCTTCCCGAACGGCTCTCCAACGGGATCTGCTCGCTCAAGCCCGACGAAGATCGGCTCTGCATGGTCGCGGACATGATCATCGACCGCGCCGGAGCCACCGGTGAGACCCAGGTCTACCCGGCGGTGATGAAGAGCCGCGCGCGCTGCACCTACGAAGAGGTCCATAAGGTGCTGGCGGGTGAGCAGGTGCCCGGGCGCACCGAGCTGAAGGATCTGTTCGAACGCGCCAACGGACTGGCGAAGACGCTGACGAAGATGCGGCTGGCGCGCGGCGCGATCGACTTCGACATCCCCGAGTCGAAGATCGAGCTCAACGACGACGGCGGCCCGAAGCGGATGGTGCGGCGCGAGCGCCTCGAGAGCCACCGGTTGGTCGAGGAGTGCATGCTCGCCGCCAACGAGGCGGTCGGGAAGTGGTTCCGGACCCGCGGGCTGCCGACGGTGAACCGGTTCCACGCGGCGCCGGACGAAGACAAGCTGGCGGTGTTCCAGACCCTCGCCGCCGTCTACGGGGTGAAGGTGAACACCGAGAAGGCGGTCGAGCCGACCTCGAAGGAGCTCAACGGGATGCTCGAGCAGCTGGTCGGCCACCCGGAGCAGCGGGCGCTCAACCAGGTGCTGCTGCGCTCGATGATGCAGGCGGTGTACTCGTCGAAGAACCTCGGCCACTACGGCCTGGGCGCGGAGGACTACCTCCACTTCACCTCGCCGATTCGCCGTTACCCCGACCTGTTGGTTCACCGGCTGCTGAAGGCGGCCTGGAAGTCCGGGGGCAAGCGCGCGACCCACCAGCTCGAGGCCGATCAGGAACGGCTCGAGGTGCTTGCCACCCAGTCGTCCGAGCGCGAGCGCGCGGCGATGCAGGTCGAGCGCGAGGTGATCGGCTTCTACAGCTGCCTGATGATGAAGGACCGCGTCGGCGAAGAGCTGCGCGGCACGGTCTCGGCGCTCACTGACTTCGGCTTCTACGTCGAGCTTGAAGGCCTGTACCTGGAAGGGCTGGTGCACGCCGAGTCGCTCGATGACGAGTTCGAGTTCGATCCGGCGACGCTGAGGATCTACCTGGGCGATGGACGGCAGGTGAAGGTCGGGCTCCCGGTGCAGATCAAGGTCGC
>JAYVRT010000600.1:0-4995 GCA_043776025.1 Archangiaceae bacterium
TTCCTCAACGCGACTGGGAGTGCCTCTGCCATCGCCACTACAGATCAAAGACCGATCTTCGAGGCAAGTCCGATCAACTCAACCGAGCAGTGGGGTTAGCGCGGCCGGTCGGCTCGATGCCCGCTCACGCTGATCGCGGCCGCGCCAAACGCCTACTCGTTTCAGCGCCTCGCGATGAAAAGGTCGAGGTCGCCCTTCGCGACCCGCACGCTGTTCGCGACGCGGATCGACGGCAGGTCCCCTCGAAGAACCATCTTCGAAACCGTCGCGGTGCAGACCTTCAAGCGCTCCGCGACTTCGCGTAATGTGAGCAAAAGCTCGGGTAGCTTGTGGGTAGCTTTTTTCGTGAAAACCGGTGTGCGACGTGTAAGTGCGTGTGCGATTCGACTTTTTGAAACGTCAGTATTTCTAAGCGTATGCGAGTCAGTGTCACCCATGAAAAAGGGTGTTAAGGCCCCCGAAGCCGATTGGGGTGCAAGGGGTCGCAGGTTCGAATCCTGTCGCCCCGACTTTCGAAAGGCCTCGGCTTGCTTGGAGAAATCCACGAGCCGGGGCTTTTGTATTTCCGGCTACAGCCGCATCCGCAAGACGGCGCTGAAGCTGGTCGGCTCGCCGCCGCCGATTTCATCGTCCGCCGCCAGGCTCTCGCCGAAGAAGCGATGGTAGGTGAGCTCGCCGCCCAGGCTCAGCCGCTCGGTGATCGGCACCCCGAAGCCCAAGCCGACCGGAAGTCCGAACTCGGTGCTGCTTGTCATCGGAGAGGCGGCGCGGGCCTGCGCCGAACCGGCGATTGACGTGGAGTAGACGCCACCAAATGCATCGGCCACCTGCAGTTCCCGGGACGGCGCCCGCCGAGGAGACCGCTGTCGTCGACCAAAGCGCCCCACTGGGCGCAGTCGCGCAGTGCGCCGCCTTTGAGCGTGGCGACGTCGGCCGCTCGCATCGGCGCCCGACCCCAGCTTCTTTCCGCGAATTCAAGATGATCCGCGGCCCCGGCCATAGGCGGATTCGACCTCTGCACCGGCAACCTCACGGCCGTCGAAGCATCTGTGAAGAAGTGCAATCTGCCCATCAGTTAGGGTTGCGCGTTGGTTATTTCTTCAATACTAACGAACGCGATTCATGGCTCGCCCCCGACAAATCTCCGACGATCAGATCCGGGCGGCGATGCGGGCCTCGGTGCTCGAGCACGGCCCGGCGGTCTCCCTCGACCTGGTGGCGAAGCAGCTCAGCGTCACCTCCCCGGCGTTGCTCAAGCGCTTCGGCAGCCGCCGGGAGCTGATGCTCGCCGCGCTCCGTCCTCCCGATGACACCCCCTGGTACCAGGCGCTCGCGTTGGGGCCCGATCAGCGGCCGCTCGCTGAGCAGCTGCAGGGTCTGATCACCCACACCTCGGAGTTCATCGCCCAGGCGATGCCCTGCGTCGTCGCGCTGCGCGAGAGCGGCATCCCCACCTCGGAGATCTACCCCAAGGGCCAGACCCCGCCGTTGCTGCGCGGCGTGCGCGCGATCACCACCTGGCTCGAACAGGCCCGCGAGCTGGGCCTCGTCGGGGACACCGGCCTCGAGACCGCCGCCACCGCGCTCCTCGGGGCGATCTCCACCCGGGTCATGTCGGCCCATCTGCTCAAGCGCGCGTGGACCGCTCGTCAGCAATCCGAATACGCCGTCGAACTGTCGCTGCTGTTCAGCAGGGCACTGGCTCCGACGGGTCCACTCCCCCGCACCTCGAGAAGCAAACTCCAATGAAAGCCAGACTCCTGATCGTGGCCCTCCTCGTGATCGCCGGCTGCAAGAAACCCGGCGGCGAAGGTGACTCCAAGTCTTCCGCGGTGGTGATCCCCCCGCTGAAGGTCGAGACCGCGGAGATCCAGCACCAGCAGATGCCGCGCTACCTCACGCTCACCGGCTCGGTGCTCGCCGACCGGCAGTCGGAGGTCGCGGCCAACGTCGCGGGTCGAATCACCTCGACGTCGGTCGAGCGGGGCAAGCCGGTGAAGATGGGCGACGTCCTCGCGGTGGTCGACTCGAAGGCGGCGAGCTTCTCGGCCGCGGCGGCGACCGCTCAGTCGCAGGCGGCCGAGACCCAGGTCGAGCTCGCGAAGCAGGAATGTGCCCGCGCCGACACGCTCTTCTCTCAGGGCGCCCTGGCGAAGGCCGAATACGACCGGCTCAAGTCCCAGTGCAACTCCGAGCTCTTCCGCGCCAGCGCCGCGCGCGCCAACGCCGATCTCGCTGGGAAGCTCGCCGGGGACACGGTGATCCGCGCTCCGATCGACGGCGTGATCGGCGAGCGGTACGTCAACGTCGGCGAGTACGTGCAGCCGATGACCCGGGTCGCCAGCGTCTACGCGGTCAACCCGGTGCGGGTCAGCATCAGCGTCCCGGAGGCCGCCGTCGGGATGGTGAAGGAAGGCCAGACGCTGATGGTCCGCGTCTCCGCCTGGCCGGGACGGGAATTCCCCGCAACCGCCAGGTACCTCAGCCCCAACCTGCGCGCGAACACCCGGGACCTGGTCCTCGAGGCAGTCGCTGCCAACCCCGAGGGCGCGCTCAAGCCGGGGATGTTCGCCAGCGTCCTGCTGCAGACCGGAGAAGAAGAGCAGCCGACCGTGCCCAAGGATGCGATCAAGGCCGACGGGACGACCAAGCGGCTCTTCCTCGCCAAGGCGGGGCAGGCCTACGAGATGGTCGTCCGCACCGGGGTCGAGCGAGACGGTCGGATCTCGGTGATTGAGCCGCTGACCGCCGGCGACCGGGTGATCGTCAAACCTCCGCCCGGTCTCCACGACGGCAGCCAGATTCAGTGAGGGGAGACCACCATGCAATGGCTTGCTGAGCTGTGCATCAAGCGCCCCGTCTTCGCGACGGTGCTCAGTCTGGTGATCATGGTCGTGGGCGGGGTCTTCTACACCCAGCTCGGCGTCGACCAGTTTCCGAAGATCGACTTCCCGATGGTCATCGTTTCGACGGTGCTCCCGGGCGCGTCCCCCGAGGACGTCGAGACCGAGATCTCCGACAAGATCGAAGGCGCGGTCAACACCATCAACGGCGTCGACGAGCTGCGCTCGAACTCCTCGGAGGGGTTCTCGCAGGTGATGATCCAGTTCGTCCTCGAGAAGAACGTCGACGTCGCCGCCCAGGAAGTGCAGCAGAAGCTCAACACCGTACTCGCCGACTTGCCCAAGGGCATCGACCCGCCGCTGGTGATGAAGTTCGATCCCGACGCGATCCCGGTGGCGTTCATCGCCCTCAACGCGCCGAAGGGAAAAGACATCCGCGAGATCACCGACCTCGCAGATCGTGTCGTGCGTCGTCGGCTCGAGTCGCTCAGCGGTGTCGGCCAGGTGCTGCTCATTGGCGGTCGGAAGCGGCAGATCGACGTTCAGGTCGACCCGGTGAAGCTCAAGGCGCTCGGGATTCCCCCGGGAGAGGTGGCGCGGGCAATCGACGCCCAGAACATGACCTTGCCCGGCGGCCGTCTCGACAGCAGCCGCGACTTCCTCACCTTGAGGGTCAACGGGCGGGTGCGCTCGATCGACGAGCTGAAGGCGATCGTGGTCCGCGAGCAGAACGGGCTGATCGTCCGCCTTGATCAGCTGGCCACCGTCACCGACAGCGTCGAAGACGTCTCCACCGCCGCGGAGTGGAACGGCGAGCCCACGGTGCTGATGGCGATGCGCAAGCAGTCCGGCACCAACACGGTCGCGGTGATCGACGCGGTGAAAGAACGGATCGGTGAGCTGCAGAAGGAACTCCCCCCTGGCTACTCCCTGGTGATTCAGCGCGATGGCTCAGAGGTGGTCCGCACCGCGGTTCACGCCGTGACCGAGCACCTGATCCTCGGGGCGATCCTCGCGGCGCTGGTGGTGCTGGTCTTCCTCGGCAACATCCGCAGCACGCTGATCGCCGCGATCGCCATCCCGACCTCGATCGTCGGCACCTTCGCGCTGATGAAGGTGCAGGGCTACTCGCTCAACACCATCACCCTGCTGGCCCTGGCGCTCGCGGTCGGCATCGTGATTGACGACGCGATCGTCGTGCTGGAGATCATCTTCCGGCACGTCGAAGACAAGGGCACCAGCCCCCGCCAGGCCGCGGTTGACGGTACCCGCGAGATCGGCACCGCGGTGCTCGCCACCACCCTGTCGCTGATCGCCGTCTTCCTTCCGATCGCCTTCGTCGCTGGCATCCCGGGTCGGTTCCTCGCTTCGTTCGGGATCACGATGTCGTTTGCGATCGCGGTCTCACTGTTCATCAGCTTCACCCTGACGCCGATGCTGGCGTCGCGGTGGCTCAAGTCCAAGGAGGCGGGCGATCACCGGCGGTCGGTGCTCGAGCGCCTCGTCGACTATGGGTACAAGCCGGTCGAGCGCGTCTACGGACACCTGCTCGAGTTCTGTCTCCACCACCGGTGGATCGTGGTGGTGGCTTCGGTCGCGGCGATCGGCGCCTGCTTCCCGATGACGAAGGCCGTCCGCAAGGGGTTCCTGCCGGTCGACGACCGCGCGCAGTTCGAGGTGTTGGTCCGCCTGCCCGAGGGCCGGAGCGTCGCCAGCAGCCAGCTGATCGGCGGCCGGGTGGCGCGGATCATCCGGGAGTTGCCCGAGGTGACCGCGACGATGGTCACCGTCGGCGATGACCCGGCGAAGACGCCGAACCTCGCCCGGATCTACGTGAAGATGAGCTCGCCCGAGCTGCGCAAGCGCTCGCAGTCCGAGATCAAGGACCTGGTCCGCAACAAGATCCTCCCGACCCTGCCCGCGGACCTTCGCGTTCAGGTCGCCGACGTCAATGACTTCGGCGGCGGCCAGGCCACCCAGCGGGTGCAGTACGTCATCTCCGGACCGGACCTCTCGGTGCTCGAGGCGACGACGCTGAAGGTGATGCCGAAGATCAAGGCGATCCCCGGGGCCGTCGACGTTGATTCGTCGCTGGTCGCAGGCAAACCCGAGCTCACGATCAACATCGATCGCGACCGCGCCGCCGACCTCG
>JAYVRT010000601.1:0-18580 GCA_043776025.1 Archangiaceae bacterium
CGGTGCAGTGGTTGCCGCCGCTGGGCACCGCGAGGCAGGTCAGCGCGCCGAGGCAGAAGTCGGTCGCCGCGACGCAGACGCCGCCCGGCGGCACCTCGGGCTTCTGGGTCTTCAGGCACACGCCGTTCTTGCAAGTCGTCGGGCTGGCGCAGTCGGCCTGGCCGGCGCAGGTCCGGGCGCAGTAGCGCTCGTTGCGCTGGGTGTCGGTGGCGCAGTGGCGCGCGGCGCACTGGGCGTCGGCGGTGCACACCGCGAGCTCGGCGGTGCAGTCGGGGTCCGGCCGGGGACAGGCGAGGTTGGTGCAGACGCTGTTCTGGACGCAGTCCACCGGGCAGTCGGGGTCGCTGAGCAGGTTGACGCAGGCGCCGTTGCACTGCCCGTCGGCGACACAGACGCAGTCGGGGTCCGCCGGGGTGCAGCCGGCCTTGCAGACGCCGTCCTCGAAGCAGGTGCTGCCGCCTTCCTTGTCGGTCAGCCAGGTCTTGATGAACGCGGTGTAGAGGTCGACGCGCGTGTCGAGGCCGTCGGTGCAGCTCGACGAGGGCTGGGTGTAGGAGTGGATGCCGACGACGCGGGTGATGCCGTCGGGGAAGGTGTGGAGCGAGGGCCCTCCGGAGTCTCCGAAGCAGATGCCTTTGCTGGTGGTGTTGCCGAGCGCGATGTGCGCCGCGGTGACGGCGCGAAAGGTGAGATCCACCCAGCGCCGGGTGCCGTTGTCGGTGCCCGACGGCGAGGTGACGCCGTAGCCGACCGCGGTCAGGGGCTGCCCGGTGAGCCCGCCGAGGTCGGCGCGGTCGTACGGGTAGGGCGTCTGCGTCGATGCAGCGGGGAGGAGGATCAGCCCGATGTCGTTCGCCGACGGGTAGCCGCTGGTCCACGAGGGGTGCCGCCGGTACTCGAGGCTCTCGACGAAGGTCGGGCTCGAGGCCGGTGCGGGGGTGATGTTGGTGGTCCAGATGCGGGTGACGTCGGGGGGCAGGCAGTGCGCCGCGGTGAGGAGCGTGCGCGAGGTGATCAACGTCGCGGTGCAGCCCGCGGTCGGGCCGCCGGTGTGCTCGATCTTCACCACGTAGATCGCCGGGAACTTCGCGGTGGTGTCGACGTTGCCGCCGACGATGGCCTGGCCCACCGAAGCCGTCGCCCCAGGCTCCGAGGGACTCAGACCGCACCCGCTGAATACCGCGAACCCCGCCAACGCGACCCAGCGCCCCATCGAACCATCGTAGCTGCTGAAGTCCGCTGGCGGGGAACCGCATCGCCCTCCTGACATCGCCAGATGTGCGCGGATCTCGGTCTTCTGGTGTCGGCTACTACCAAGATAGTAAGTTGCCTTGATGCGGAAGACGACCCGGACAACCAGCTTTGTGCTTGGCGACGAGATCGACGCTTTCCTTCGCGTCCAGGTCGCCAGCGGTGAGTTTGATTCGGCGAGCGAGGTGGTGCGAGAGGCACTGCGGCGGCTCGCGGAGGAGCAACGCAAGGAGGCCGATGTTCTGGCTGCTCTCGATCAGGGACTCGCGAGTGGCCGCGCACGCCCGGGCGTCTTCGCGCGGGTCCGGCGTCGGGCTCGCCAGCAGTGAAAGGTCGTCGGGTTCACTACACCAACGCCGCGGAGGCCGACCTCGCGGAGATCGCGATCTACACCGAGGTGCACTGGGGCGACGCTCAGCGCGACCTCTACCTTGGGCTCCTCGAGAGCACCTGCGCGCGGATCATTCCTCAGAACCTGAAGCACGCCCGTTCAGTTCCCGGCCGGCGAGGGCTCTGGCGCTGGCGCTGCGAGCGACACGTCATCTATTTCCGACGGGTGAGCGAAGGGATCGAGATCGTCCGCGTCCTCCACGAGCGCCGGTTGCCGTCGAACCACTTGTAGCGGCGCAGAGAGCCAGAGAGCTACGGCCAGAAGATCCGGCCCGGCGCACCCTGCCCGCCCTGCTCGGTGTGGCAGGTGTTGCAGTCGCCGCTGGTCTGCGGCGTGGTCATCATCGCCGTCTTGCCCCCGGCGCTGATGCGTGCGGTGTAGGGCAGCAGGACGTTGGTGTTCACCGCGGTCGAGTAGAAGTTCCCCACCGAGTTGGTGACGGTGATCGTCTGGGCGACCGCGCCGTTGGCGTCGATGATCTCGATCTTCCCGCCGGACACCGGGGGAGCGACGCAGAGGTTCTTCGCGTGGGCGTCGGCGAACACCGTGCCCATGAAGAAGTAGGCCTGCGAGGTGTTCGAGGCGTGGCCCGGGTTCTGGTTCTGGAAGTTCTGCCCGAGGTGGCAAGCGCGGCAGGCGAGGCCCGGGTTCATGCTCGAGCTCTTCAGGTTCCCGAGGATCCAGGTGTAGCCGCTCTTGCACGTCAACGGTGCGAGGCCGCCGCCACCACCGCCCGCGCCCGAGCCGCCTCCGACTCCCGCTCCGCCGCCGCCAGCTCCAGCCCCGCCGCCCGCGCCGCCGCTTCCACCGGAGCCGCCCGTGCCACCGCCGGTTCCCGGGCAGCTGCCCGCGGGCATGCCGGAGTTGGTCCAGGCCGCGAACGCGTTGATCTCCGACTGGGGGACGCGCGCGTTGGGCGTCGGCGGCATCTCGGACGCGGCCTGCTGCATCCGAATCACCGAGCGCTGCGCGATGTTCTTGGTGTTGTCGATCGCCGAGACCGCCGCGAGGTCGGCGCGGGTGAGGATCGAGAAGGTCGCGTTGCTCGCCGGCACCGCGCCGTGGCACGAGGTGCAGTGCGCCGAGAGCGTCGCCGCGACGTTGCACGGAAGGTCGCCGCCGCTGTTGCCGCCCGAGCCGCCCACTCCGCCTGCGGTGCCGCCGCCGGTGCCGCTGCCGCCACCCGTCGCGCCGCCCGTACCGCCGCCGACTCCGGCCGTGCCGCCACCCGCCGCGCCGCCACCGACGCCGCCCGCGGCGCCACCGCCGGTTCCGCCCTGTTCGGCTCCGCACCCCGCGAGCGCGAAGACCGCGAGCAGGATTCCCAGCGTCCGTTGAGTCTTCATTTCGAGTCCTTCAAGACGCCCGCCCCTTTGATCGCGGTTCTGGCCCGGGTCGCGGGCCGTGTCCTAACTGAATTTGCCGACACACTGCAAGTTGTCGAGGCCCGGCGCCTGCCGCGGTGTGTCACCCCGGCAGGCTGGCCGTCAACCCGCTTACTTCCCGAGGTGGGTGTTCGCCTCGGCCAGCGCTTCGGTCATCGCCTCGTTGTTGGCGCCGACGTAGATCGCGACATCGCCGCCGATGATGCCTGCGGGCGAGGGGAAGCCGTCACCCTTGGACTCGCCCCAGACGACGTCGCCCCAGACCTTCACCCCGCTCTTGTCGAACATGTTCAGCACGTAGGCGTTGCGGGCGTGCGAAGTGAAGCCAAAGCCCTGCGGAGCGGTGCCCCAGCTCTCGTAGCCCACGACCACGCCATCGACGCCGAGCCCCTCGCACAGCTTCTTCGCGGCATCGGCGGAGATCGTGCCGGCCTCGAGCCCGTCGTTGTCGGGAGAGAAGAACATCGCGCCCTTCGCGGTGTAGTAACCCTCGGCGGCCGCCTTGCCGCCGGCGCCGGTGTACGCGGCGTTGGCGGACATCTCGGCGAACGGCATCACCTGGTAGTTGTTCGCCATCAGCTTCCCGTAGGTCTCCCAGACCTTGTCGGCGGTGCCGGACCGGGCGTCGTCCTGGGCCGCGGTCCCCATCAGCAGGTGCGGGTTGATCGCCCACTGCACCAGGGCGACCTTCTTCACCGGCGCGTAGGCTTCCTTGAGCATGAAGTACTTGCTGCCACAGGCGGCGAACAACATCGCGACGAAGACCAGCACCAGCGAGTTGCGAAGCTTCACGGCGGCTCCCGAGAAAGGGTTGGACTGCGGCCTGCCCTTTGGCGGACAGCGAAGCGCCCGTCAACCTCGTTTCTACCGGTGCTCGTGCCAGAACCGGCGCGAGACCGGGTAGGGGAAGAACTCGAACTCTTCGCCCGCCGCGAGCCGCCGCTGGGTGTCGGTCCAGAACTCGACGGTGAACAGGTCGGGGTGCTCCTCGCGGAAGACCTCCTTCGTCCGATCGTCGGGGAAGAGGAACCTCGGCATCTCCTCGGGGAAGATGTCGTGGGGGCCGACGAAGAACCACGGCTCGCTGGCGTACTCGTCCTCGTCCGAGCGGGGCGTGGGGATCCTCCGGAAGACGCACTGGTCGAGCGGCGAGATCTCGTCGTAGTCGTAGAAGACGACCCGGCCGTAGCGGGTGACCCCGAAGTTCTTCAGCAGCAGGTCGCCGGGGAAGATGTTCGCCCGGGCGAGCTCGCGGATCGCGTTGCCGTACTCCCGCAGGCCCAGGCGGAGCTGATAGTCGTCGGCGCCCCGCAGGTAGAGGTCGAGCGGCACCATCCGGCGCTCGATGTAGAGGTGCTTGATGATCACCGTCTCGCCGTCGCGCTCGACCATCAGCGCCGCGTGTTGCTCCAGCTCTTCGAGCAGCGCCGGCTCGAACCGCGAGACGGGCAGCGCGACCATCGAGTACTCCAGCGTGTCCGCCATGCGCCCGACGCGGTCGTGCTGCTTCACCAGGCGGTACTGGTCGATGACCTTCTGGCGGTCGACGTCCTTGGGCGGGGCGAACCGGTCACGGATGATCTTGAAGACGTAGGGGAACGAGGGAAGGGTGAAGACCATCATCACCATCCCCTTGATGCCGGGGGCGACGTCGAAGCGGTCGCTCGACAGCTTCAGGTGCTCGACCAGGTCCCGGTAGAACAGCGTCTTGCCCTGCTTCTGCAGCCCGAGCGCGATGTAGAGCTCGGCCGCCGGTTTGTCGGGGAAGATGTTCTTCAAGAAGGCGACGAAGGCCGAGGGGACCTCCATGTCGACCATGAAGTAGGCGCGGGCGAGGGAGAAGATCGCGCCGAGCTCGGTGCGGTGGAGCAGCAGCGCGTCGAGGTAGAGCGCGTGCTCCCGGTTGTGGCGAATCGGCACCGCGAACGGGGTGCGCTCGTTGCCGTTGACGATCATCCCCACCAGGTAGGCGGCCTGGTTCCGGTAGAAGAGCGAGGAGAGCACCTGCACCTGGAAGTTGGGGTGCATCTGTAGCCGCTCGGGGAGGAACTCGGCGAGCGCGCGGATCACCGCCTTGACGTCGCGGTCGAGGTCCTCCCAGGGGTTGCCCAGGCCGTGGTCGGCGATCATCGCTTTGATCACCTCTCGCACCCCGCCCGCCTTCGGGTAGTAGCTGCGGTAGGTCGGCTCGACGCCGTCGATGTGCTCGGTGGAGACCGCGGCGCGCCAGAAGATGTACTGGTTGTGGAAGTAGGTGCGGTGCAGCAGCCGGCAGGCGACGGAGTTGAAGAAGGTCTCGGCGCACTCCGGCTGGCGGTGGTCGATCAACAGGCCGACGTAGGCCCGCTTCACCGCCGGCCAGGGCAGGTCGCCGATCGTCTCGGGGAACCGCTCGCGCAGCAGCGCCACCGCCTCCTCGACGCGCTGGTCGTACATGTCGATGCGCTCGCGCGCCGCCCGCCGCACCGCCTGCCAGTCGCCTTGCTCGAACCGCTGCTTCGACGCGGCGCTGATCTGCCGGAACAGCCGGTAGTGCTTGTCGAACCCGGCGAGAATGGCCGAAGCGATCTGCGCGGCGAGCTCGTCCACGGCGCTACCTCCCTCCGGCGTCGCGGCGGGCAACGAGCTGCTTGCGCTGCGCTGGCGTCAGGTACTTGAGCGCTTCGCGCATCGTCACCCCCGAAGCACGGTGGGCGCGCGGGAGCAGCCAGTCGAAGACCTGCCCCGGCTGCTTCCGGCTGGTCTCGCGGAGGATCCAGCCGATCGCCTTGCGGATGAAGAACTCCTTCTCCTCGAGCATCGCGTCGGCGTACCGGGCGAAGCGGTCGAACGCGCCGGCGCCCTTTCGCAGCGGCAGCAACAGCGACAGCATCGCCGAGCGGCGGATCCGGAAGTCGTCGTCCTTCGCCCAACGGTCGAGCGTGCGATGCAGCGACGGGTCGGCGGTGACGAGCGCACCGATCACGCGCGCCGAGAGCACGTCGACGTAGGCCCAGGTCTTCGACTCGCGCAGCAGGCGTTCGACCAGCGGCACGTCGCCGGAGGTGAGCAGCCTGGGCCGTGCGGTCAGCAGCTCGATCGCCGCTGCCCTCAGCTCGTGGATGCCCTTCGCCCAGAGGGTGTCGACGGCCGCCACCAGCTCGTCGTGGGTCAGGCCCTCGACCTCCCGCAGCGCCGCCAGGGTGCGCTTGCGCAGCACCGGCATCGGCACGCCGAAGTGGACCAGCGCGCTCTTGAGGTACGCCTTTTCGTTCTTCGCCCGGGTGGCGGTGCCTGCCGGCTTCAGATCGGCTTCGATGCGCTGGGCGAGGACGGCGGCGCGGGTCGGCACGGTGCGAAAGCTAGCCCGGTGCGTGCCGACGCGGCGGGAGATCCGCGTGGAGAGGCGGGCGCACCGGCCTTCGCCCGCTAGCGCCGGGCCCGGCGGACCGCGGTCAGGGCCAACAGCAGCGCCCAGGGAGCCAGCGTCAGCCCCGTCGCACCGCACCCGCGGGCGGGGCCCATCGCCGCCGAGGCCACGCTGCTCAGCGGCATCTGCTGGACCTCGGGCCACAGCATCGGATTGCTCCCAGTGCCGCCACCGCCGCGGAAGCCGTTGGGCCAGTAGGGGCCGAGCGCGGCGACGGACTTCTCCCCTTCCAGATGGAGCCCTTCGGGCGGCGCCTCGGCGTAGCGGCCCGCGCCGGCCATCGGCTTCCCCGTCCCCGCGAGGAGGACGAGCTTCCCCAGGTCGGCGGCGCACTGGACGTCGTCCTTCTTGCAGGAAAGGTGAACGAACCCGAGCTGTTTGCCACCGATGGGGTGGGTCGACCAACCGTCGGTCGACTTCTCCCAGCCGAAGGCGCCGTGAAGCCTTGCCTCGATCGGCTCCCGATGACCCTCGTCGAAGGCGAGCACGTCGGCGACGTCGATGCGCGCCACCATCGCGTCGCCGCAACCGGCCCAGGTGTCCGAGGGAGCCAGCAACGCAACGAAGAGGGTGACGGCGGAGGCGAAGAGTGAGTTCATGACACCCCTAATGCCGAGCCACGGCAGAAGGACAAACGCGGTGCCCAACGATGCAGCCGACCCGCCCTGCCCAGCCCACCGTCGGTGCCTCGCGCGACGAGTCGCTGGAGCAGCGGCTGCTGACCGCGCGGCTGAGCGAGGCCGAGGTGCTGGAGGCCGCCGAGGTGGCGTTGCAGGCGCTGGCCGCGGACCACGCGCAGCGCCCGCCGCGACTGCACCGCGCGCTGAGCCCGGCGCACTTCGTCCGCGGCCCCGCGGGTGCGCTGCGGCTGCTCGCTTCGAGCGAGACAAGCGCCGAAGGCCGCGGCTACGTCGCTCCGGAGCGCCTCGGCGGCGTCGAGGATCCCCGCAGCGATCTCCACGCGCTCGGCGCCACCCTGGTGCAGTTGCTCACCGGCGCGAGCCCGGCCGAGCCGCTCGCGTCGCGGGCCAGTCTGCAGCGGGCGCTGGGGCCGCTCGTCTCCCCCCGGGCGCGGCGGTTTCTCCAGCGGCTCGCCGCGGTGCGCATCGAGGATCGCTTCGACTCCGCCGGCGAGGCGCTCGAGGCGGTGCGCGCGCTGAGAGCTCCGCCACGGCGGCGGGCCTGGGTCGGGGTCGCGGTCTCGGCGCTGCTCGCCGGCGCCGCCGGGGCTGGGTTCTGGATCTCCGGCCGCTCAAAGGCCCCGGAGCCGGTGACCGCGGTGCCGGTCGCCGTCGCTCCGCCCCGGGTGGCGCTGGGGGTCGAGGAGGCGGTGAAGGCGCCCGCGGTGGCCGCACCGGCCACCTTCGACGACCTTCCTCCCGCCGGCGAGGTCTCGTTTCCCTGGCAGCTGGCGCAGTGGGGAAGGGGCACGAGCGGCCCGTGGCTGCTCGACTCGACCGGTCACGGCCACCACGCACGGCTCAGCGGCCCCGGCTGCGCGACCAACACCTTCCTCAAATGCACCGGCACGGCCGAGGCACGCGTCGCCGACGGGCCGGGCTTCGTCATCAACGGGCCCTTCAGCATCAGCGCGCAGCTGATGCTCCCCACCGAGCCGCTGACGCGGACCGCCGAGCTGATCGCTCGAGCTTCCCCCGACGGAAGGTTTGCCTGGTCGCTGGAGGTGAACCCCGACTACCAGCTCGTCTTCAAGGTGTCCGACGGCAAGGGTCGGACCTCGACCGTCACCGGACAGCTCGACCGCCCCAACCCCCAGAGCAACGGCTCGTTCAGCGTCTACGCGATGTTCGACCCTGACTCGGGTGAACAGTGGCTTCGGCTCAGCTGCAAGGTGCTGGGCCGCACCTCCACCGAGGTCCGCCCGGCGAAGGAGCTGAAGAATGGAGAGGTGCGGCTGCTGCGCGGCTTCACCGGGACCCTGCTCGACTTGATCGTGCAGCGCGGGCTCTGGGTGCCGTCGGCCGGCGGCCCGAAGAACTGCAGCCTGTCGCTCAGCCGCATGGAAGAGCGGTGAACGGTCAGTTGTTCCAGGGGTTGGCTGGCTGATCGTTGATCGCCACCCAGAAGCGGGCGTCGCGGGGCAGCTCGCCGTAGCCCGCGAGCCCCCAACCGCCGTGGCCGTCGTGGTGCTCGACCATCTTCCACCCCGGTCCGAGGGCCTCGGCGCACAGCGCGTTCGCCGCCTCCAACGAGGTCAGCCTCCGCCCGGAGACGGGCTTGGTCGCGCGGATCTCGGCGCCCGACCAGCCGCTGTAGAAGTCGCTGTGCACCTCGGAGGGCTTGGGCAGGTTCTTCGGCAACAGGCACAGCACCGAGAGCTCGGTGTCGCAGGCGGTGTCGCCCGCGTAGGCGTTGGTGTGGGCCGGATCGCTGCCGACGCGGACGATGTTCTTCTCCTGCTTGAGCAGACTCCAGGTCATGCCTTTGCAGACGCGCGAGGACTGCCGCGGCGCCGGGACCTTCGGGTCGGCTCGGGCCGCCCCCACTCCGACCAGCGCGACGAGGACGAGCAGCGACGGAACGCGGATGACGGCGAGGGTCGGCGTGGCCAGAGACATGGGGTCCGTCGTAGCGCGCGCCGCTCGAATCGACGAGCACGGATGAAGGTTCGTCACTTCAGCAGGCTGGAGATCGCGGCGAGCATCGCCTCGTTCTGGTCGAAGTCGCCGTCGCAGTCGGCGAGTAACAACTGCTCGGCGCCCCGCACCAGCTTCACCCGTTCCCACGCGCGGCCGCGGGTTCCTCCCACGCAGGTTGCGTCGAGCTTCACCGCGGGACGGGGAGAGAGCGCCATCGTGACGTCGCGCGAGGTGGTGCCGAGCGCCGAGGTCGCCACCACCCGCGCCTTGTTGGCAGTGATGTCGAGGGTGATCGCCGTGTGCGTCGTACCCAGCCACAGCGACAGTCCAATCCCGAGGAGCAGCATCGCCACGCCCACCGTCCGGCCGTTGACCCAACCGTCGCGCCAGTTGCGGACGACGAACCACAGCGACCAGATCGACGGGCTGCGAAAGAAGCACCGGTAGGCTTCGGTGTCAGCCCCGTGGGCTATGAGACGCCATGGCCAAAGCGAAGACCCACTTCAGCTGTCAGTCCTGCGGCGCCCAGGCGCCCAAGTGGCTCGGCCGCTGCGCGGAGTGCGGCTCCTGGGGCTCGCTGATCGAGGAGACCGAGGAATCGGCGGCGTCGCAGGCCCGGCCGGCGTGGGGCAGCAGCACCGGCCAGAGCAAACCGGTGAAGCTCAAGGACGTCAACCGCGACACCGAGCCGCGCCAGAAGACGGGCATCGCCGAGCTCGATCGCGTCTTGGGTGGCGGCGTCGTCGAAGGCAGTCTGGTGCTGCTCGGCGGCGATCCCGGCATCGGGAAGTCGACGCTGCTGCTCGCGGCGCTGGAACGGCTGTCGCAGAAGGCCCCGACGCTCTACGTCTCCGGCGAAGAGTCGCTGAAGCAGACGCGGATGCGCGCCGATCGCCTCGGGGTGAAGAGCGACAACCTCCACCTCTTCGCCGAGACCGACGCCGAACGGATCCTCAACGCCGCCGAGGCGCTCAAGCCGGCGGCGCTGGTGGTGGACTCGATTCAGACGATGTTCCTCCCCGAGCTCGGCTCGGCGCCCGGCAGCATCAGCCAGGTGCGCGAGGTGGCGGGGCGGCTGATGGCGTTCGCCAAGCGTTCGGGCGTGCCGACCTTCCTCGTTGGGCACGTCACCAAGGAAGGCAGCATCGCGGGCCCCCGGGTGCTCGAGCACATGGTGGACACCGTCCTCTACTTCGAGGGCGAACGGGGGCACCCCTTCCGCATCCTGCGTGCCCACAAGAACCGCTTCGGCTCGACCAACGAGATCGGCGTCTTCGAGATGAAGGGCTTCGGGCTGGCGGAGGTGCCCGACCCGTCGGCCCTCTTCCTCTCCGAGCGGCCGGCCGGCCAGTCGGGCAGCGTGGTCACCTCGACGCTCAACGGCACCCGCCCGCTGTTGGTCGAGGTCCAGGCGCTGGTCGCTCCCACCGGCTACGGCACCGCGCGTCGCACCGCAATCGGCGTCGACACCAACCGCGTCGCGCTGCTTGCGGCGGTGTTGGAGAAGAAGGTCGGCATCCAACTGGTGGGCTGCGACATCTTCGTCAACGTCGCCGGGGGGATGCAGCTGTCCGAGCCGGCGAGCGATCTCGCGGTCTGCGTCGCGCTCGCCTCGAGCCTGCAGAACCGGGCGCTCGACCCGTTCACGCTGGTGCTGGGAGAGGTCGGCCTCGCCGGCGAGGTCCGCGCGGTGGGGCAGATCGAGACCCGCCTCACCGAGGCGGCAAAGATGGGCTTCAAGCGGGTGGTGCTGCCCAAGGGGAGCGCGAAGCGCCTCGAGGCCCGGAAGCTGGAGATCATCGGCGTCGAGTCGGTGGAGCAGGGGTTGGCGGCGACGCTGGGCTAGCCCGCGTGGCTTGCGACGCATATTGAGCGATATGCTTTTATGCATGCGAACCACCATCGATCTCACCGACGAGCTGATGCGGCGGGTGAAGCGCCTCGCCGCGGACGAAGGCGTCACCTTTCGGGAGCTCGTCGAGCGCGCGCTCCGGGGCCTCCTCGAGCGTCGCCCTGGAGGCAAGCCCTACAAGCTTCGATGGCGCGTGGAGAAGGGCCGGCTCCAGCCGGGAGTCCAGCTTGACGACCGCGACGCCTTGTTCGATCTGATGGACGGCCGGGATTGATCGCGCTCGACACCAACATCCTGCTCCACGCCCGGCGGCAGGAGTTGGGCCATCACCGGGCCGCGCAGCAGTTGCTCGCGAAGTTGGCCGAGGGCGACCGGCCCTGGGCAATTCCGTGGCCGTGCATCTTCGAGTTTCTTCGGGTGGTCACCCACCCGCGCGTCTTCGACCCGCCCACTCCTCTCGATGATGCCCTCGAGGATCTCGAGTCGTTGTTCCAGTCGCCGACGCTGGTCTTGCTGGGTGAAGGCCCCTCTCACTCCGGTCACCTGCTGCGGTTGCTGAGCCATTCGCCGGTGAAGGGTAACCTGATCCACGACGCCCACATCGCGGCGCTCGCGATTGAGCACGGCGTCGCCGAGATCCTCACCCTCGACGGTGACTTCTCCAGGTTTCGCGGGGTCAAGGCTCGCAATCCCTTCCGCCGCTGAAGCGTGTACCCTGCCGCGCCTATGAAAAAGCTTTCCGCCGCCCCGAGCCCGAAGTCGTTCGCCGAGCTGTGGAAGACCCAGGTGCTCGCCCCCGCCGCGAGCCGGATCGCCGGCGCCGACAAGGTGCTCACCGAGGCCGAGGTGAACAAGGCGATCGCCGGCCTCAAGGGCCAGGACAAGCTGCTCGAGCCGTCGCTGCGCCGGCTCGCTGCGTCGCTCGGCGCGCAGGGCTCGACGGTCGACGCGTTTGTCGCCAGCGAGAGCGCCCGGGTCCTCGAGCTCGCGACGAAGGCCGCCGGCGCAGACGGGAAGATTTCCGCCACCGACGCCAACGCCTCCGAGCTCGGACCGGCGTACAACTTTCTGCGCACCGGAAAGCTCGGCGATCCGGCCCCGGTGGGCCTCGCGGCGCAGGTGCCCGCGGCCTGGCGGGCGACGCTCAAGGACGAGACCGACAAGGACTACTTCAAGAAGCTCGACGCCTTCGTCACCCAGGAGCGCGCCACGGCCAGCGTCTTCCCCCCGCCGGCGCTGACCTTTGCCGCGCTCGAGCACACCCCTCCGTCAAAGGTGCGGGTGGTGGTCATCGGCCAGGACCCCTACCCCACCAAGGGCAACGCCAACGGCCTCGCCTTCTCCGTCAACCCGGGGATGCCGATTCCCGGCTCGCTGAAGAACATCTACTCGGTGGTCGAGAAGGACGTGCACGCCACCAAGCCCACGACGGGGGATCTCACCCAGTGGGCGGACCAGGGGGTGCTGCTGCTCAACACCGTGCTCACCGTGCGCGAAGGCGAGCCCAACTCACACCACGGCCAGGGCTGGGAGACGTTCACCGCGGCGATCATCAAGAAGATCAACGAATCGGATCAGCCGGTCGTCTTCCTCCTGCTGGGCAAGCAGGCCCAGGCGATGGCGGGGATGATCGACCAGACGAAGAACGTGGTCGTGATGGCTCCGCACCCCTCGCCGATGAACACCACCGCCTTCCTCAAGAGCCGCCCGTTCTCCGCGGTCAACGCGGCGCTCGAGGCGAAGGGGCGGGGCAGCATCGACTGGCAGATTCGCTAGCACGCAGGGCTCGACTCGCGCCGCCCACCGCGGCGAAACTGGGCGGATGAAGCGACTCGCAGCGGTGGTGATGCTCGTTCCGCTGGCCGCGTTCGCCGGCCGCAAGATCCCGACGGGCATGGGCCAGTACGGAGGCTATGACTCCGACGCCGGGACTCCGAGCGTCACCGTCTCGAGTGCCGCGGGGACGGTGATCCTCCTCACCACCACCTTCGAAGCGCGGGGCTCCGGCCTGCCGAGCGCCGTTTTCTATCATCTGAAGTTCAACCAGGCCGTCGCTTCCCCGCTGGAGGTCGACGTCGACGTGCCCTTCGAGCCCAACGGGTCCGTGCCCGACGCGGGCCTCGACTTCGGGCTGATCTTTCCCCTGGGCTCGGGAAGCAACCTCACGGTGCCGGTCGCCGCATGCAACACCGCTACGGCGTCCGACAAGTGCCTGGCTGGGTCTCAGTGCGCCTGTGCGGGCGCGATGCTGGTCGACCCGAGCGGCGGCTCCAGCCCGCTGCGGTTCGTCCTCGACTCGACCCAACTGCCGGGGGCGCCCGCGACCTTCGCCGTCGGCACCGAATTCGACCTCTACTTCGAAGACTTCAGCGGAAAGCGGCCCGTCTTCCGGCCGGCCGCCACGTTCATCACCCTCACCGCAGCCGGGCAGCCGCTCACCGTCGGAGCCGGCATCGCCTTCACGCGCGACTTCGACATTCCCCAGCCGGCGATCTCGACGGTCAGTCCGCCGTCGCGGCTGCGGGGCCTCGCGCTCGGAGGGCTCGACCTGACCGGCTCCGGCTTCATCGAGGGAGTTCGCGGTCGCTACGACGTAGCCCCACGCGTCGGACACTTCGTCTCGGCTTCGTCGATGCGAATGGACCTGTTGGCGGGTGACACCTCGGTGGCAGGTGGGCACCAGATCTTCGCCGTCAACCCGTCACAGCCCGACGGAGGGGGACCTTCCGGGCCCCTCAACTTCAACGTCGTCGCACCGGGCTTGAGCCCCGGCTCGGGGAGCGCCGCCGGGGGCACCCTCGTGACCGCTACCGGAGTGAACTTCGATCAAGTGGCCAGCCTCACCGTCGGGGGCGTCGTGGCGACGGGGCTCTCCATCTCCAGTGCGACCCAGCTGACCTTCAGCACGCCCGCCCACGCAGCGGGAACTGTCGACGTCGTCTTCCTCACCGACGCCGGGAGCTGTGTCGTCGACGGCGGGTTTCTCTACGTCGGAGGGGCGGGGGGCGGAGCGGGTGGCTCTGGAGGAGGGACTGGCGGATCCGGCGGAGGCACGGGCGGCTCCGGCGGAGGCACGGGCGGCACTGGCGGATCCGGCGGAGGGACGGGCGGCTCCGGCGGAGGCGCGGGCGGCACCGGTGGAACTGGTGGAACTGGTGGAACTGGCGGCGGCTCTGCCGGAGGCGGGTGTGGCTGTTCGGAAGGCGGCTCCACCTCAGCCGTGGGTTTGCTGCTCCTCCTTGCGGCGAGGAAGCGGCGCGCGCGTCGGCGCGCGTAGGTCGCTCAAGGCGACTTCACGCCGGCATCGACGGGACCTGCGCCAGCGCGGGCGGCGAGCGCGAGGTGGCCGAGGCCCGCGGCCTTCGCGGCGACCTTCGCCGACGCTTCGCTCGGCTTCGCGGACAGCCGGGCGTCGATCCACTCTGACCACAGCAGCAGCCCCACCCAGCCCCTGCCCCCAGCCTCTTTCCCGGCGCCGTCGAGGGCGCGCCGCGCCTGGGGTCGATTCGCCGCGCGCAGCCACGCCTCGGCGGAGGCGAGCTTCACCCAGAGCGCTTGCGAGCCCTCGCAGCTCGCTGCCGCCGCCGTGACCTTCGGCGCGACCGCGGCCTGCTTCGGGTCGGCGAGCCATGCCAGCGCCGTCGCAATCGCGGCGTCGCAGTCGGTGGCGCGGCCGACGATCGTGGTGGCCTGCTCGAGCGCGAGCGGCTCGCCGGCCTCGAAGTCGTGGCGCAGCTGGGCGACGTCGACGCGAACCTCCTCGGCCGGTGGCCGGCCCGCCAGGAGCGCGCGGGCGGCCCGCAACGCCTCACGGGCCCGCTGGGGCTCACCCAGCTCTGACAGCACGTCGGCCAGGGTTTCGAGCCCAAACTCCTCGGCGCTCTGATCTCCCAGCGCACGCGTCACCTCGACGGCTTGCTCGAGGTGTCCGCGGGCAGCCGGCAACCGCCCCAGCTCGGCTTCGATCGCCCCCAGCCCCACCAGCGCCAGCGCCTCCCGGGCCTTGAGGTGCGAGGCCCGGCCGGCCTCGAGCGCCTTTTGAAGCCACCCGAGTGCCTCCTCGAGCCGCTCGGCTTGCCCTGCCAGCGAGCCCAGCGCCTGCGTCACCAGCGAGAGCGCCCCGGCACTCCCAATCTCCTCCGCCTTGGCGCGCGCCTCCTCGAGTGTCCGCCGCGCTTCCTCTTCGGGCTGCACGTCGGCGAGGTACTTGAGAGCCTCCACCTCGTCTCTTGCGCTCCCCGCCTGTTTCGCGAGCGAGACGGCCGCGCGGTAGGCCTCGAGCGCGGTGCCGCCCTCGTCCGGGATGCCGGCGTCGAGACCGCGGCCGAGGAGCAGCACGTGTCCGAGCTCGGTCTGGGCGCGCGCTTGGCCCACGAGGTCCCTGGCGACGATGAAGAGCTTGCGCGCCTGCTCGCAAGCTCCGTACGCCTCGGGCAGCGCGCGTTTTCCGCGCAGCGCGTCGCACTCTTTGAGGGTGGCGGCGCCCGCGAGCCACGGAGCAGCGCCGCGCGTCGCTTGCTGAGCCACCCGCCGCGAGAGCTGAAGCTCCTCCTCGAAGTTCTTCTGCTCGCTCAACACCTCGCACAGCGAGAGCAACACCCGGAGCTCCTCGGGGCCGGCGCGGAGCACCTGCTCGGCTTTCGTCCATTGGCCGGTGCGCTTGAGCGCCTCGGCGTATCCGAGCTTCAGCTCGAGCGAATCGGGGTAGGCGAGCGCGCTCGCGCCACAGGAGTCCTCGACGGCCCGCGGTTGCCACGAGAGCGCGGCGACCTGGCAAGCGATCTCCAGCTGCACGCTGCGGGGCGCAGACTCGGCCAACTGTGCCGCCTGCTGCGCGGCCGACAAGGCCCGCGCGTCGTAGCCCGACAGGTCGTACGCCCGCGCCAGCGCGGACTGAATCAGTGCGCTCTTCGGATCGCTCTTCTGCGCCGCCTCGAGCGAGTCACGGGCGTCGCGCAGGTTCATCACGCGCAGCTGCTCCAGCCCGTGCTGGTACTGCTCCGCCGCCGCATGGGGCAGCGCGCCGGCGAGCGCCTGCTCGTCCGCCGGGTTCGGAGGTGGGCGCGAGAGCAGCGCGCGCAGCTGCGGCGCGAGGGCGAGCGCGGCGCCGGTGACGTCGTCGGCGGTGATCGCCTGGGTCAGCACCCGGCGCGAAGCGCGCAGGTAGACGGCGACCTGGAGCGTGGGCGGCGCAGCGACGACCTCGACGCTGACGACCGTCGACGGACCAAAGGCCTTCGCGAGGCGTTCCCGCTCGCCTGCTTCCAGCGGCGAGCCATCGGGCCACGCGTCCTGGGCGGCGAGGAAGCTCTCGGCCTCGGCGAGCGGCGTCAGCTTCGCGCCAGTGAGCCCCAGGCTTCGGTGCAGCACTTCGGCCGCGAGCGAAGCCTTCCAGTCGTCTTTCCGCGCGCTCCGCAGCAGGGTGATCGTCGCGTCCGCCGCGACCGCGTCCTCCGCGGGCTGGCCGCGGTTTCGAAGCAGCCACCCACCGCCCGCTACCGCGAGGACCACCGCCGCGAGGCCGGCGAGCGCGAGCGGCGAACGCCTGGGAGTTGCCGGCGCCGCCGCGTCCGTCGCCCTTTGCTGCGGCAGGTGCGTCGCCGCGTGCGGGTCGGACGCGGCTGGGGCCGGCGGCCGGAAGGTCGCCTCGTGCGGCGAGCTCATCGGCGCGGCCACCGACTGCTCGTACGGCGTCGCCTTGCCCGGCGGGCGGAACGTCGACTGGTCCGGGCTCTGGGCGGAAAGAATCGACGGCGCCGTCCGCGCCAGCGGCGCCGAGTTCTCCGTCGAACGCCAGGGCGAGAGCGCGTCGGCGAACGCCTGCGCGGAGGCGTACCGCTCGCCGGGCTGGCGTGCCATCGCCTTGCCCACCACCGCCTCGAGCCGGGGGTCGACCTCGAGCAGCCGTTCGGCCAGCGGCCGCGCCGTCGTCGTCGCCACCTGGATCGCCAGCGCCCCGTAGCTGTCGGCCTCGAAGGGCACCCACCCGCACAGCAGCTCGTAGAGCACCACCCCGAGCGCGTAGACGTCGACCGCGGGCGTGGCGTCCTTCGCCCCGGCGAAGATCTCTGGCGCCATGTACGACGGCGTTCCCATCGGGGTGCTGCTCTGCGTCAGGCTGACGTCATCCGGCTCGGTGAACCGCGAGACCCCGAAGTCGAGGATCTTCAGCGTCCGGCGGCCCGAGAGGTGGAGGTTGTCCGGCTTCAGGTCTCGGTGGACGATTCCCGCGCGGTGCGCCGCGTCGATGCCCTCCGCCGCCTGGGCAACCAGCTCGCACGCCAGCCCCACGCCCAGCTGCCGTTCCCGGTGCACCAGCGCGCGCAGCGTCTCGCCGTCGAGCAGCTCCATCACCAGGTACGGCTGCCCGTCAGGAAAGCGCCCGGCGTCGAAGGTCTCGACGATGTGCGGGTTGCCCACGCGGCCCGCGGCCGAAGCCTCGCGGAGAAAGCGCTCGACCACCTCGGGGTTCCCCGCGGCCTCCGGGTGCAGCAGCTTCAGCGCCCGGTGGTGCCGGGTGTGCACGTGCTCCACCTCGAGGACGCTGCCGAAGGCGCCCGCCCCGAGAAGGCGGACGACGCGGTAGCGCTCTCCAAGCACGGTCCCCACGGCCGGCGGTGGATGCTTCACCCGGCTACAGCTACCCCATCCGGGGCGCCAAACCAAAGACGCTCCCGCCGCTCAGCCGTCGCGAGTCCTGCGCGCGACCGCGTCGAGCGTGACCGCCACCAGCAGCACCGCGCCGGTGATGATGAACTTCACCGGAGAGGCGAGCGCGAGCAGATCCATTCCGTTGGAGATCGACCCGATCACCAGCGAGCCCAGCAGCGCCGCCCAGACCGTGCCCCGGCCGCCGAAGAGGCTGGTGCCGCCGATCACCGCCGCGGCGATCGCGTTGAGCAGCACGTCTCCGCCACCCGACGACTGGTGCACCGCGCCCAGGCGCGAGGCGGCGAGGACGCCGCCGAGCGCCGCCAGCGAAGAGGCGAGGGTGAAGACCGCGACGCGCATCCGGCCGACGTCGATGCCCGCGCGCCGCGCCGCCTCGGCGTTTCCCCCGACGGCGAACAGGTGCCGGCCCCAGCGCGTCCGCTTCGTCACCCAGGCGAAGGCGGCGACGACCGCGAGCAGCACCACCAGCGCCAACGGCACGCCGCGATCCGCACCGAGGATGACCAGCGGGACGACGATTGTCGCGCCGAGCAGGCCCATCCGCGCCAGGTGCGAGCGCGCCGAAGGCACCGGCAGGCCCGCCGCCCCCCGCCGCCGAAAGCGCAGTGTCGCCGGCACCACCACTGCCCCGAGGCAGACGACCCCGACCCCGACGCTCAGCCCCGGCCCGAGGAAGGTGCCGGTCAGCTGGGTGAGCGTGGGGTCGGTGAGGTTCACCGTGCCGGTGTCTCCCAGCACCGCCAGCAGCGCTCCCTGCCAGCCGAGCAGCCCGGCGAGCGTCACCACGAACGACGGCACCGAGAACCGGGTCACCCACAGGCCCTGCAGCAGCCCGATGACCGCCCCCAGCCCGACCCCGGCGAGCAGCGCGAGCGCGCCCGGCAGCCCGAGCTTGACGCTCGCCACCGCCATCGCGGCGGCGCCCAGGCCGCTCACCGCTCCGACGGAGAGGTCGATCTCCCCCAGCAGCAGCACCAGCACCACCCCCACCGAGATCGTCCCCATCGAGGCGATCTGCAG
>JAYVRT010000602.1:0-4982 GCA_043776025.1 Archangiaceae bacterium
TTCGGACCTACCGCGCGACCGAAGTTGCCCTCTATCATTCGCTCGGAAAGCTCCCCGATCCTCATGACCTATCCGCCCACAGATTCTGCTGAGGACCCCGTTTCCCAGCGCCAGCTGCGCGATGCCGAGCTCGAGCCGCGCGAGCTCGCCCGTCGGACTGCCGCTGCCCTCCATCTGCGTCTGCACCAGCACCTGGGCCGCCACGTCGCGGGCGGGGACGACCGCTCCCGCCTCCCGCGCGACCCGGGCGAAGTAGAGCCGCGGCAGCGCGGCCGAGGCGTGGCTGCCCAACGCCCGCTCGGACACCTCGAGCAGCTTCGCGCCCGCGGTTGGCCGAGGCGGGAGGAACTCCAGAGCGTCGGCGACGCCGAGGAGAATCGGCAGCGACACCTCATGGGCCTGCAGCGCCTCGAGCGCCCGGGCGTAGCCAGCGTCGAACTCCGCGTCGGTCATCGCCGCCCGCGCCCGCTCGGCGAGCACCACTGGGAACAACGGGTGCCCGGGCCCCAGCTGCGCGGCGAGCAGGTCGAGCCTCGCGCGGACGTCGTCCGACTTCGACAGGCGCAGCTCGATCAGCCCGAGCGAGGTGTTGAGCTCCCTTCGCTGAGGGAAGCGGTCCGCCTGGGCCCGCGCGTACCTCGCCCAGACCGCCCCTTCTTCTGCCGCCTCCCCGCGCACGCCGACCACCCGCGCCAGCGACAGCCAGGCGGCAGCGCGCGACTCGTCGGTGGCGCCGTCGGCGGCGAGGGCAGCGTCGTGGAGCGCACCGCGGGCCAGGGCCGGCTCGCCCAGCCGTTCGAGCATCAGGCCCTTGAGGCGGAGCGCGGCGCTGCGCAGCTCCGGCCCATCGAGGCGCTTCGCCTGCTGCTCAGCCTGGTCGCAGAGCGAAAGCCCGTTGAGCCAGTCGCCGGTGAGCCAGGCGCCGCTCGCCGCCGCCGTCGCGGTGCGCGCCGGGGCCAGCCGCTGGTAGACGTCGAACGCCACCGCGACGTCGGCCGAGAGGCAGGCTTCGGGCGGCGCCGCCTCGTCGAGCAACTGCCGTGCTTCGCTCTGGCCCTCCACCAGTGCGCTCGAGGCCTGGAGGAACTCGCGCTGGCGGTCCGAGAGGCACTGCTGTTCGCGCAGCAGCCGTTCTCCCGGTTTACCCGCGGCGAAGTCGACGCACACCCGTTCGGACGCAGAGGAGAGCGTCGCCAGCCAGGCGTCCATCTGCGGCAACAGCCCGTAGGGATCCGCGCCCAGTCGCGCGGCGGCCTTGACCCGCTGCCGCTGCCGCTGCCACTGCTCGGCGATCTCCACCTGCTTCGGGGCACAGGCGAGCCGCCGGGGCTTGATCACCGCCGCGCCCAGCGAGGCGCTGGCGATGATCGCGAGCACGGCGATCAACGCCAGCATCCGGCGATCCGCCGGAAGCCGGAACTTCAGCTGGCGCATCAGCTCGCCCATCGAGGCGAAGCGGTGCTCGGGCGCGTTCGCCAGACCCTTCTTCACCAGCGGGAGGATTCTGCGGGGGAGATCCGGCTTCGTCACCGGGGCGATGAACTGCTGCTGGCGGATCCGCAGCAGTTGGCCTTCGTCGGCGCCCTCCCCGAAGGGCAGCGCGCCGTAGAGGGCCTCGTGGAGCGCGGCGCAGAAGCTGAATTGATCGCTCCGGGCGTCGAGGCGCTCGCCCGTCAACTGCTCGGGCGACATGAAGCCGGGTGTGCCGGCGATGGTGGTCAGCTTCCCCGTGGAGTTCGGGGGAGGCCGGACGGCGCTCGCCCGGGCGATGCCGAAGTCGAGCAGCTGCACCCGCCCGTCTCGGCGGATCATCACGTTGCTTGGCTTGAAGTCGCGGTGCACCAGCCCGGCGAGGTGCGCCGCGTGCAGCCCTCGGCCCGCCTCGAGGAAGACATCGACCACCTCGCGCCAACCGCGTGGCTGCGCCTTGAGCCACTGGCCCAATGTGTGGCCGTCGACGTACTCCAGTGCGAGGTAGGCCCGGCCCGCTTCCTCGCCGACCTCATGAACCGCGACCACGTTGGGGTGGTTGAGCCGCGCGAGGGCCCGCGCCTCGCCGAGCATCTGGTCGCGCGCGCTCTGCTCCAGCCCGGGAAAGAGGAGCTTGAGCGCCACCTTCCGGTCGAGGGTCGGGTCGAACGCGGCGTAGACCTCGCCCATGCCACCGACGCCGAGCAGCTCGAGCAGCAGGTAGCGGCCGAGCTTCTTCCCCGATGGCGCGGGCGCCGCCGGCCCGCCGGGGGGGAGCGTCGGGCCTTCAGCGGGCCGCGTCGGAGCGTCGGGACGCTCGGGGAAGGTGAGGTCGGGCTCGCCGGCCATCAGCGCGCCCCGCCGTCGAGCGGCTGGCCGGCATCAGCCGCGGCTGGGCGGCACTGCGGGTCGAGCAGCTCGGGCCGGTACTCGAAGTGCATCGTGTCGTAGTGGAGCCACCGCCCGCCCCAGATGAACCCCTCGGCCTCGAACGCGTCGACCACCGACTGGGGCACCTTGTTGCGCCACTTGAGCGGCAGCTTCGGGCGCTGCCATCGCCAGTAGTAGCCGCGCTCGACGTTGAGGTCGATGGCGATCCCCCAGGAGTGCGTCGAGAGGCTCTTGCTGCGGGCGATCGTCCGCCACTGCCAGGTGCCGCCGATGTCGGTGAAGAACGGCTTCAGCTTCGGGTCCTGCTTGAGCGCCGCCTCGAGGCGGGTCACCACCCGCTCCAGAGCGGGCAGGGCACGCTCGTGAAAGCGGTAGCGCACGCCGAAGAATTTGATCTTCCCCAGGTGCTCCATCACGTCGTCGCGGTTGACTCCGTAGGTCGAGAGGAAGAGCTGTTCGACCCGGGCCCGGCCGGGATCCTCGATCTCTCCCTCGCCGATGATTGGGACGATTGGCCCTGGCACGTAGGGGGTGGCGAACAGTTCCTCGAGATCGGTCGTCTCCGAAGGCTCGTCGGGGTTCTTCGGCACGCCGTCGTCCCAGGGAATCGTGCCCCCGTCGGGCAGCGTCCAACCCCAGCCACCGTCGAGCGGCGCCGGCTTGCCGACATAGTACTTGCCGAGGCACGCGAGCCCCGCCGGCAGCTCGACGTCGCCTTTGACTCTGCGCAGGCTGGCGTCGTCGGCGGCGAGGAGGATGAGCAGCGCGGCAAACACCAGGAACACAGCGTAGATGAGGTGTGCCCTTCACGGCGCGCTTCGCGGTGGTCAAGCGGCCGACCCGCGGGTTCAAGTGATCGCTTCCACTTCCAGCGCAGGGCGAGGCAAATGGCGAGCGGTCACCTGCACCACAACACATACGTCGCGAACGTCGGACTTCCGTCCGTCCAGCCCGCCAACCACCTGCCACTGCGACCCGCGAGCTGGGCGTACGAAATCCCCGCGACGCTCGTCGTCAGTGGCGTCGTCGGCCCCCAGGCACTGCCTGGCCCGAGTCTGGCGCCGTACAGCGTCGTGCCGTCGCCCCAAACGAGCAGTCCCTTCCCAGAACCGTCAAGGACGAAGGGACCGCCTGTCGCCGTCGAACTGCCCGAGGGCGGCGGATCGATGTTGATTGCCGGCATCCAGCCGGCCCCTCGCGCGTAGAAGCTGGCGCGCACGGTGGGAACGAACGCGACCTCGCGCACCCACGTGGCCCACCCGTTGCCGGAGTCGTCGAGTCCGATGGCGATTTCCGGGGGATTCGGATTGGGCACCGACTCGAGCAGGCCGCGCGGCTCGAAGCCCCCGGCCAGTGTGTAGCGGACCTGCCAGATGTCATAGCCACCTTGGCTGCGGAACTGACTCCAAACGGCGATCGCATCACCGTTCGCGCTCACCGCCACCTTCATCTGGCCCGGGCTTGTGGCGGCGGTGTCGAGCGGCGTCGGCCCGACGACGCCGCCGTCGGCGAAAATGACCTGTCCGGTGGGGTGTCGGTTGGTGGGAATCGACGGCTGCTCGTCCCAGATGGCAATCACGCTCCCGCCGGCGTTCATCGCAACATTCGGGTAGGTGCCGTTGTTGGTGTCGAGCCGAACCGGAGCGCCCCACGTGCCGGCGGAGAAGCGAATCATCAGCACCGTGGAATTGGGGCCGTTCGCAGATTCGATGACGACGGCTCCGTTGCCAGATTCATCGAGGGCGAGCCCTCCGATTGCCGGGCCCGGGCTCGTGGTGGTGTTGATGACGACCGGAGCTGCCCAACCGCTCATGCTTGTGTAGGTCGAAGCGGTCCAATTGCTGCTGGCGCCGCTCTGCGCGGTCCAGACAATCATCACGTCGCCGCGCGAGTTTGACGCTGTCCCCAAGACATACGGTGTTCCAACCGAGGGCGCGGCCGTGAATGCCGCGCTCCAACCAGCGTCGCCGTCATACAGAGCGGACTTGAGGCTATAGGGGCCCGTCGTCGGTCCTTCCAGCCAGAGCGCCATTCCCGAATCGGCACCGACGGCCAACCCCACCAGCGACGTCCGAAGGGAAGGATTGCCCAGGCGCGCGGTTGGATCGCAGGTGGCCGTTCCCGCATCTTGACGGGCAGGTCCGCCGTCGACGGTTCCGCCGCCTGCCCCCCCCGCGCTGCCGCCGCCGGAACCACCACCCATCCCGCCCCCAACTCCACCGCCGGAGCCGCCGGCCGTGCCCCCGCCCCCGCCACCTCCGGCACCCCCTGCGGTTCCTCCTCCCGCGCCGCCTGCGGTGCCGCCACCTGATCCACCTGTTCCGCCCGCGGTGCCGCCACCCGCCCCACCGCCGGCCGTGCCACCCCCCGCTCCGCCCGCGGTGCCGCCACCCGCCCCACCGCCGGCCGTGCCACCCCCCGCTCCGCCCGTGGCCCCACCGCCGCCGGCACCGCCGCTGCCGCCTCCGCCCCCGGTTCCGCCAGAGCAGCCGACGAGTGTCAGCGCAGCGACGACAGACGCGACAGCGGCAAGGCGAGCAAGCATCGATTCCCCGGGAAGACGAGCGCCCAGAAAACAGGGCGACCCGTCAGCTACCACGCCAGGCGCCGACGGCGATTCG
>JAYVRT010000603.1:0-18557 GCA_043776025.1 Archangiaceae bacterium
GCGGCGGCGGCGGGCTTGGCAGCCGGGGTGATCGACCCGGTGGAGACGGGCGTGTAGCCGGTCATCACCGGGATTCCGGCGGGCAGTCCCACCAGGGCCTTCACCTTGTCGAGGAAGCCCTGGCTCTCGAACGGCTTGACCACGTGACCATCGGCACGGGCGGCGCGGGCGCGGTTTTCATCGAAGGGCTCGAAGGTGCCGGCGAGGAGCATCACCGGGATGTGCTGGGTCGCGGGATCGTTCTTGATCGCCTCGCAGACCTCGTAGCCGTTCTTGCCGGGCATCATGCAGTCGGCGAGCACCACGTCGGGCCGCAGCTCTCGGACGCGGTGAAGCGCATCGAGCCCGTTGTCGACGACGGTGAGCGCGAAGTCTTCGTGGGCGAAGATCATCCCGATGACTTTGCGCATGGTGACCGAATCGTCAGCGACAAGGACAGACTTAGGCATGGAGCTCCTGGTGCAAATGCGGCGACGACAAGCCGACGGGCGAGCTTAGGCGGCGCGATCGACGGGGCTCAAGAAAACATGCGCCTCAGCTCGAGGGTCCGGACCGCATCCATCCGGCTGCCCTCGAGGACCCCCAGGGCCCTTGACGCGGTGAAAGCGAGAGCGTCGCCCTGCACCTCGGCCAGCACCATCAGCGGCTCGTTGGGAATCGGCTCTCCCAACAGGCCGGGGAGCGAGAAGACCGGCCAGGCCTGCTGCTGGTGGAGCAGCACCCCCATCGCGGCGCCCGGGGCGACCAGGGGGCAGAACTTCGAGCTCATCCCCACCACCTGGGCCACCGCCGACAGCGGGAGCCCGACCTGCCGTCCGCCGGTCTCGAACACCAGCGCCTGGGGCAGCGGCGGGCCGAACGGGTCCACCACCTTCAGCTGGGGCGGCGCGCGCAGCCCGTGGGCGAGGGCCTCGACGTCGAGCTCGAAGAAGAGCTCGCCCTGGTAGTCGACCAACCCACGCACCGACGGCTCGAGGGTCGGCACCAATCGCCGGGGCACGTGGAGCCAGGGGCACTCGGAGACATCGACGACGCCCCGCACCGCCTTCACCCGCAGCGCCAGGGTCGGGCTGGTGTCGAGGAGCACCGCCGTCCCCGGCCGCTGCTCCGGCGGGCCGCTGAGCAGCTGGGTCAGGTCGACCAGGGGGTGGTGGCCGCGCAGGGTCGCTCCGCCGGGATCGGGGTTGGCGACCTCGATCATCGAGGTGGCGGGGATCGCAAAACGTGCCGCGCCGGCGTCGCACAGCAGACACAGCCTTCTCCCGCGCTCGCTCATCGAAGGTGGGGATGCTAAGCGACCCGGCACAGCATGGCGCACATCCTCCTCGTTGATGATGAGAAGGTGGCCCGCGCGCTCTACGGCGATTTTCTCACGGGCGCAGGTCACACGGTGACACCGGTCGGCACCTCCGCAGAGGCGCGCGAGGCGTTGCTGCACCACAAGTTCGACCTGGTGGTGACGGATCTGATCCTCCCCCAGAGCGACGGGATGGAGCTGCTGCAGTTCGTGAAGATGAACCACCCCGACGTCGAGGTGGTGGTGATCACCGCGCTCGACAAGGTCGACCCGGCGGTGCGGGCGATCAAGTACGGCGCCTCGGACTACCTGCTCAAGCCGGTGGCGCCCGAGGTGCTCGCGCACTCGGTGATCCGCGCGCTGGCGACCCGGTCGGTGCTCAAGGAGAACGAGGAGCTGCGCCGCCACGTCGGGCTGCTCGAGACGGCGCAGCGGCTGGCGAGCACGCTCGATCGCGAACGGCTGCTGCAGATGGCGTGCGCCGCGTTCGCCCAGGTGTGCGAGGCGCCGGCGGTGTTCCTCGTTCTCAAGAGCGACGAGGGCTGGCGGGTCGAGGCCCAGCACGGGCTGATCGACGTCGAGTCCGAGCCGGTCGCGGAGAAGATCGAGCTGGCGCTGCTCGAGGGCTTCGAGCTCAAGGGGCAGGAGCTGCCGCTCGAGCTCCCCTCCCCGTTCGAGACGGCTTACCTCGTGCCGGCGATGAACGCAGACCAGGCGCTGGGCGCGGTGGTGATGCTCTTTACCGGGGAGATCCCCGAGGTCGGGCTCGCCTCGGCCGGGACCCTCGCGCTGCACCTGGGCCTGGCGCTGCGCAACCTGGGCAAGTTCGCCGAGGTCGAGGATCTCGTCTACCTCGACGATCTCACCCACCTCTTCAACAGCCGCTACCTCGAGCTGGTGCTGGAGAAGGAGTTCAAGCTCCCGCCGCCTCCCGAGGGCAAGCCCTTCTCGCTGCTCTTCCTCGACCTCGACTACTTCAAGAGCGTCAACGACACCCACGGGCACGTGGTGGGCAGCAAGCTGCTGGTCGAGGTCTCGCGGATCTTGAAGGCCTGCGTCCGAGACGGCGATGTGCTGTGCCGCTGGGGCGGCGACGAGTACGTGGCGCTGCTGCGCGGCACCGACTCGGGCGGCGCGCTGAAGGTGGCCGAGCGCATCCGGCGGACGATCGAGAGCCACAAGTTCCTCGCCCGCGAAGGCGTCGGCCTGACGATCACCACCTGCATCGGGGTGGCGAGCTGGCCGGAGCACGCGTCGGATCGCGCGACCCTGCTCGACTTCGCTGATCGCGCCATGTACCGCGGGAAGAAGGGCACCCGGAACATCATCTACATGGCGGCGAAGGGGTTGGAGGCGACGCCGGCCGCGCGCCACAACACCACGCCCCCGCCGACCGAAGACACCCAGCCTTAGCGGGACGAACGGTGGGCGCCTGCGCCGATGCCGGGCCGCGTTCTGATGCGGACCACTCCGGAGCCCGGCGATTCCAGAACGAGGACCGCTGGTCTCCAAGGAGCGGCCGAGCCCCGGACTACCCAGCGCGAGGTCACGCCTGAGCCGTGGCCCCCGCTCGCTTCTGGGCCCGCCTCAAGCCGCGCTCTGCCCCGGGTGAATCTGCCGGTTGGTGCGCGCGCCCTTGCGCCAGAGCATCAGCGTCACGTTGGGCGACCCATCGAGCGCCATCTGCCGCTGGAGATCGTCGATGGTGCCGATAGGCGCGCCGTTGAGCTCGAGCAGGAGATCGTCCGGCTCGAGCCCGCCTTGCGCCGCCGGCGAGCCCCGGCTGATCTCGATCACCCGCACCCCGCGGGGCCGGCCGACCTGGGTCGCGAGCTCGGCGGCGAGCGCCTCGTTGCGCGCGGCGATGCCGAGGAAGCGGCGGCGGACCTCACCGTGCCGCAGCAGCAGCGCCGAGACCCAGGTCGCGGTCGTCGACGGCACCGCGAAGCCGATGCCCTGGGCGAAGGGCAGCATCGCCGTGTTGATCCCCACCACCTGGCCACGGACGTTCATCAGCGGCCCGCCGGAGTTGCCGGGGTTGATCGCCGCGTCGGTCTGAATCAGCCCGTCGAGCACCGCGCCGTCGCGCCCCGGAAGCCGGCGCTCGAGCGCGCTGACGACGCCGAGCGAGACGGATCGCTCGAAGCCGTAGGGGTGGCCCATCGCCACCACCACCTGCCCCACCTTCACCTGCCCGGTCTCCGCCAGCGCCAGCACTTGCGGGTTCGAGCGGCTCGTGCGGATCACCGCCAGGTCGCTGACGGTGTCGGCGCCGATCACCGATGCGTCCGCGGTCTGACCATCGTGAAACCGGACGCGGACCGATCGCGTGCCGGCGACGACGTGGGCGTTGGTGAGGATGTGGCCGTCGGGGGTGAGCGCGATCCCGGTGCCGTGCCCGCGCCGGTGCTCGAGCGCGACCACGCCTGGCGCCGCCCTGGCGATCAGTCCTTCGAGCTCGTCGGAGAAGAGCTCGAGCGGACTCACGGCCGGGCTCCGAGCGTGATCTGCAGCGTCTCCACCTTCCCGCCGCGGAAGACCTTCACCGGCACCTGCTGCCCGACGTGATCCGCGCGCAGCCAGGCGTAGAGGTCCTCGGTCGTCGTCACCGTGTCGTCGCCGAGGTGGAGCACGGTGTCGCCGTAGACCAGGCCGCCGGCTTCCGCCGGGCTGCCCTTCTCGACCGCGACCACCACCAGCCCGACCTCTTCACCGGTCGCCGCGCGCACGTCGTCCGGCAGCTGCAGCGGTTGCAGCGAGGCGCCGATGTAGCTCGAGCGCACCTTGCCGTGCTGTTGCAGCTGGGCGATCACCCGCCGCAGCGTCGGCGTCGGCACCGCGATGCTCGTGCCACGCAGCAAGCCGGTGGTGGTCAGGCCGAGGACCTTGCCGTCGAGGCCGACCATCGGCCCGCCGGAGAACCCGGGTTGGTGTTGGGCGTCGCTCTCGAGGTAGCGGTCAATCTCCCCTCCCCTCCAGCTGCGCCACGGCTTCTTGCCCTGCGCTGCGACGATCCCCGAGCTGGCGCGCACCGTCTCACCCGGCCTGGCGAGCAGCAGCACCAGGTTGCCCACCCTCAGCGCTGCGCCATCGTCGAAGCTGGCGGGCGTCAGCGCCCCATCGACCTCGAGCAGCGCGAGATCGGTGCCGGGATCCCGGCCCTTCACCTTCGCCTTGAACTCGGCCCCGTCGATGGTGACGGTGATCTCCTCGGCGTGCTCCAGCCCATGATGGACGGTGACGACTTCGTGGGGCGACCACGCAACGCCGCTGAAGGGGCGGCGGCGCGCGTTGACCCGCACCACGCTCTTGCCAGTGGACTCGACGATCTTCGCCAGCGCTTCGGACAGCTCACTTCCGGGAATCGACATGTGCGTTCTCCTTGCTGGCTTCGAAGATAGGAAGCCGGAGAACGGGGGCCATCACCCGAATGGGTAGGAGAAGGCTACAGCTCGATCAAACCCAGCCGGGCGGCGCGCACCACCGCCTCGACCCGCTTCTGCGCCGAGAGCTTCTGGAGGATCGAGTTCACATGGAACTTCGCGGTGTGCTCGCTGATGTCGAGGTGGGTGGCGATCTCTTTGTTCGACAGGCCTTCGGCCAGGAGCAGCAGCACCTGGCGCTCTCGCTCGGTGAGGGTGTCTGCCGCGGCCACCGGTGCCGCGGGCGTGGCCTCGGGCGCGCGATCCGCCGGGACCAGCGCCGAGACGAACGAGCGATCGAATACGGCGAGCCCTTCGGCGAGCGCCTGGAGCGCGGCGGTGATCGCGGCCACCGGACTGTCGCGGTGGAGCGCCCCGCTCGCGCCGGCGGCGATCGCGGCGATCGTCTCGTCCCGGGCGACCAGGGCCAAGACCGGGACGTCGGTCTTGAGCTCGGCGATCCGCTCGAGGCCCACCGAAGAGTCGATCACCACCACGTCCGCCCGGGCGCTGCGCACCGAGATCTCCAGGTGTGCGGTGGCGGGGGTGACGGTGAGTCCGGCGAGTGAAAGCGCCTCCACCAGCTCCGGAGCGCCCGCGACGACGACGTCGAGCGACCGAACCGGGGGTGAGGAGGCGCGCATGGTCAATCAAACTAAGACGCCGCCGCGCGGGCGCAACCCTACTTGTGGGCTCAGCCGATCAGCTCCTGGTGGAGCGCCCGGGTGAGCTCCGTGAGGTGGCTGCGATCGACGATCAGCGTCAGCTGCAGCGACGAGGCATGGGTGCCGACGACCTCGGCGCCCAGCGTGCTCGCGGCTGTGAGCGCGCGCCGCAGCACCGACCAGTCGGCGTTGAGCCCGGTACCGACACAGGTCACGGTGCCCAGGCCGTCGCGCACGCCGATCCCCGCCGTCACCAGCTCTCCCCTGAGCGCCTCGGGGCCATGGATGTCTTGCAATGGGACGACGATCCACGCGCTGCCGGCGTGGCTGACGAGCGTGCGGCCCTTGATCGCCCGGGCGTCGAGCAGCTCCAGCACCGCCTGGGGCGCGGCCGGGGCCTCGAGGACCCACAGCTCGGACTCGCAGGTGACGCCCTTGACGCGACCGGCGGGAGCCTGCGCTTCGATGCGGGTGCCGGCGCCTCCTCCGTGGGTGCTGCGGGCGTGAATCACGATTCCCTTCTCGCGGGCGAACTCCACCGCCTGGGCGTTGAGCACCTTGGCGCCGGCCGCGGCGAGCTCCTGCATCTCCTCGTGGGAGAGCGCGTCGAGCTTCTTCGCCGACGGGACGACGCGCGGGTCGGCGGAGAAGATCCCGTCGACGTCGGAGTAGATCTCGCAGTCGGCGCCGAGCGCGGCGGCGAGCGCGACGGCGGTGGTGTCCGAGCCGCCCCGGCCGAGCGTCGTCACCTCGCGCTGCCGGGAGACGCCCTGGTACCCGGCGACGATCACCACCTTGCCCTTGCCCAGCTCTTCTTCGATCCGGTGGGGCCGGACCTCGACGATGCGCGCCTGGGCGTGGGACTCGTCGGTGATGATCCCGCTCTGGCTGCCGGTGAAACTGATCGCCGGGACGCCGAGCTCGTGGAGCGCCATCGACAGCAGCGCCATCGAGATCCGCTCGCCGCAGGTCAGCAGCATGTCGAGCTCGCGCCGCGGCGGATCAGCGGCGATCTGCCGGGCGAGGCCGAGCAGCTCGTCGGTGGTGTCGCCCATCGCCGAGACCACCACCACCAGCTGTGCGCCAGCGTCGCGCCGGGCCTTGACCCGCACCGCCACCGCCTTGAGCTTCGCGGCGTCCGCCACCGACGATCCGCCGAACTTCTGCACCACGATCGAGGACTTCATCTGTTCGAGTGCGGCCTCCACGCCGCGGCTGCCAATAGCCCACAGCAGGATTGACGCCAAGCCACGTGGTGTCGACGCCAAGCCACGGGTGGCAGAGACCTCGTACGCGCGGTGTCAGAGACCTCGTACGGGTTTTGCCTGTGGTTTCGCACGGTTCAGTCAGTGCCTCATTGACAGCGTCGGCGTGCTGTGGCTTTTTCCGCCGTCGTTCACGGAGCCTGCCCATGGCGATGATCGAGGTCGAAAACCTCACCAAGCGGTACCGGGACCGCGTCGCGATCGACGCGCTGAGCTTCACCGTCGCCCAGGGCGAGATCCTCGGCTTCCTCGGGCCCAACGGCGCCGGGAAGTCGACGACGATGAAGATCCTCACCGGCTTCCTCCCGCCCACCAGCGGCCGGGCGAAGGTCGCGGGCTTCGACGTCTTCGAGCACCCGCTCGAGGCGAAGCGCCGCATCGGCTACCTGCCGGAGACTCCGCCGCTGTACCCGGAGATGACGGTGAAGGGCTACCTGAGGTTCGTCGCCCGCCTCAAAGGCCTCACCGGCGCGAAGGTGAAGAGCGAGCTCGAGCGCGTCGCCGCCGCCACGGGGATCACCCCGGAGATCGACCGGTTGATCCTCAACCTCTCCAAGGGCTACCGGCAGCGGGTCGGCATTGCCCAGGCGCTGCTCGGCGCTCCCCCTCTGCTGATCCTCGACGAGCCAACCGAGGGCCTCGACCCCAACCAGCGGCAGGAGGTGCTCTCGATGATCAAGGGCCTCGCCGGGAAGCACACGGTGATCCTCTCGACCCACATCCTCCCGGAGGTGAAGGCGATCTGCGAGAAGGTGCTGATCCTCCACCGCGGAAAGATCGTCGCCCACGACGCGATCGGCGCCGCTGCCTTCGAAAAGGGGCTCGACGAGAGCTTCATCCGCCTGACCGCGACGTAAAGGAGCACTTCGATGCGCAACATCATCACCCTCGCGGGCAAGGAACTGTCGGTCTACTTCACGACGCCATGGGGCTGGGTCGCCAGCGCGGGCATGGCGTTCATCTCCTCGTTCTTCTTCATCACCTCGCTCGCCGACTTCCGTGAGGTCCAGGACCTGGCCCGGGCCCGCGGTTGGGCTCACATGGATCCTGCGCTCGCCCCGATGCGGAACCTCACCGATGGGGTGATCGTCAACGTCTTCGGCGCGATGCTCTTCATCACCCTCTTCATCGCGCCCTTCCTCTCGATGCGGCTGTTCGCCGAGGAGAAGCGCCAGAAGACCTACGAGCTGCTCTTCACCGCCCCGGTGCGGACGATCGAGATCGTGCTCGGCAAGTTCCTCGGCGGCGCGGCGGTGATCGGCGCGACGCTCGGCGTCACCTTGATCTACCCGCTGATCCTCGTCGCGTTCGGCGCCTCCCAGTCGGGAAACACGCTCGAGTGGTCCACGGTGGCGCTCGGCTACGGCGCGCTGCTGCTGTGGGGCGCGGTCTGCATGGGCCTGGGGATGTTCATCTCCGCGCTCACCGAGTCGCAGATGGTCTCGGCGGTGCTTACCTTCGCCACGCTGCTGCTGTGGACCGCGCTCGGCGCGCTCGCCCGCAGCACCGAGGAGCCGGTGCGCGGGGTGCTCAAGTACGCCTCGTTCGACACGCACCTGCAGAACCTGATGCGTGGGGTGCTCGACCTCAAGGCATTGGTGTTCTTCGTGTCGATCATCCTCCTGGCGATCGTCGGCACGCACCGGGCGGTCGAAGCCCAGCGGTGGACGTGATGAAAGTCTTCGCCAAGGTCAGCGGCGGACTGGGCCTGCTGCTGGTGCTCACCAGCCCGTTCACCCTGATCCTCACCTCGGGCTCCTGGCTTGCCGCGGGGATCAAGGCCGCGGTGGGCGCGCTCTTCCTCATCTTCTGGGCGTCGAACCGCCAGCCGAGGCCGAAGGAGGAAGCGACCGCGCGCGCCGGCTTCTTCTACGGCTCCTCGGCGCTGATGGTGGCGGTGGTCTTCTTCGGCCTGTTGGCGGTGAACTTCATCGCGGCGAAGCGCGGGAAGACGTGGGACCTGACGAACAAGAAGATCCACTCGCTCGCGCCGCAGACGACCCAGGCGCTGGCGGCGCTGAAGCGGCCAATCAAAGCACTGGCGTTCATCGGCCCCAACCACGCCGAGGCGATCGACGAGATCGAGCCGATCCTCAAGCGGTACGCCGAGGCTTCGGACAGCTTCACCTATGACTTCCGTGATCCGCTCAAGCACCCCGAGCTGACCGCGAAGTACGCTCTGCGCGAGGGCCAGCTCCCACTGGTCCTCGTCCAGGGCAGCGGTACCGAAGAGACGCACTCCGGCCTCAGCTCGGACGCCCTCACCGAGGAGTCGCTCACCCGGGCGCTGGTAAAGCTCAACACCGTCGGGACCCAGAAGGTCTACTTCGTCGCCGGCCACGGCGAATGGACGGTGTCCGCCCGGGAGTCCAAGGGCGCCGATGACGTGGGGAACTTCACCTCTGCCGCGAACTTCAAGGGGGCGATGCTCCCCGAGGGATACGAGGCCCAGGTGCTCAACCTCGCCGACAGCCGCAGCGTGCCCCGCGACGCGAGCCTGCTGATCATCGCCGGCGCATCCTCGCAGTTCGCCGATCGCGAGCTCACGCTGCTCGAGGAATACCTCAAGCAGGGTGGCCGGCTGCTCTACTTCGCGGAGCAGGGCCGCGAGCCCGGCCTCGACACCATCCTCTCCGCGTATGGCGTCGAGGTGGACAAGGGCGTCCTCACCGAGGACCCGCGCAACCCCTACGTGGTGATCAGCAGCAGCTACACCGATCACGAGATCACCAGGCCGATCGCGCTGCGGCAGCTGAACTTCGAGGTCCCCACGGCGCGCGGGCTATCGCTGATCAAGACCGGCACCCTCGACGGCGTGGTCGTGACCCCGCTGATGACCACCTCGACCTACGCCTGGGAGGAGACGACGCCCGGCGACGACCACCCGGCGCTGACCAGCGGCGAGAAGACCGGGGCGATTCCGATGGCGGTGGCGATCACCCGCCCGACCCTGCGCGCCGAGGACAAACGCTTCGACGAGGCGCGGCTGGTGGTCTTTGGCGACGCCCAGTTCATCACCGACGGGCTCCTCGCCCACGAGCCCAACCGCGACCTGGCGATGAACGCCGTCGCCTGGGCGTCGAACCAGGTGCAGAACATCACCATCCGCCCGCCGGATCGCGACCTGTCGACGATCGACCTCGACGAGACCACGCTCGCGCGGATCCGGTTCGCGGCGATGGACGTCCTCCCGGTGCTCTTGCTCGGCATCGGGCTTTCGATCTGGCTGACGAGGCGCAGCAAGTGACTCAGGCCAACCGCACGCTCACGCTGCTGTCGGGCGCGACCGCGGTCACGATCGCCCTCGGCCTCTACGCCTGGTTCGGCGTCCACCGGAAGGACGAGCACGAACAGAAGGTGAAGGACGTCAACGAGCGGCTCTTCTCCCCGACGAAGCTGGACGAGAAGGCGAAGGACGGCGGAGCCCCAAAGGTCGAGTTCCTCGAGGTCACCGTCAGCTCCGGCACCGAGACGACGAAGCTGGTGCGCGCTCCGGGAGAAGACTGGCGGGTGGTCGAGCCGCTGAACGCTCCGGCGGACAAGCTGACCGTCGACCAGGTGGTGAGCCAGCTGCAACAGGCGAAGTTCAAGCAGGTGATCGACACCGCGCCCGACGACGCGGCGCTGACCCGGTACGGGCTGAAGCCGCCGCAGTTCGTCGTCACCGCGAAGGCCGAGGTGGGCGAGGCCCGCGAGCCGCGGACGCTCAAGCTCGAAGGGGGCGTGGAGAACACCTTCGACGGCACCGTCTACCTGCGCCGCGACGGCTCACCCCAGGTCTGGTCGGCCGAGGGGGGCGTGCGGTGGTCGCTGCAGAAGAGCACCTTCGACTTGCGGGAGAAGACGTTCTTCGGCATCGAGGAGCCCCGGTGCACCGCCGTCGAGGTGAAGACCAGGCTCAACGCGTTCGCGATCGACCGCGGCCCGGACAAATCCTGGCGGATGGTCAAGCCCTTCACCAGCGGCGCGGACCAGGCGACGCTGACCGGCGTCTTCGGCGCCCTGAAGCAGGAGCGCGCGATCTCCTTCCCTGCCGACTCCGCCGAGCTGCGCAAGAGCTTCGAGGATCCTCTGCTCGACGCGACCTTCACCGTCGAAGGCGCCGAGCCCGTGCGCCTGCGCGGGGCAAAGGTGGGCGAGAAGTCGTTGCTGTTGCGGGAACAGGGCCCGCGGGCGTTGATCGCCGAGGTCACCGCCCAGGCGCTGGGCCAGCTCGACCGCAACCCAAAGGATCTCAAGGACCGCCTCGTGCTCTCCTTCAAGAAGGAGCAGGTCGGCAAGCTGGTCTTCCACCAGGCAGACGGCAGCGAGCAAACGGTCGAGCGCGCCCGCACCGAAGACGGGGGTCGCGGGGAGTCGTGGCGGGTGACCGCGCCCACCGCCGGGACGGCGAAGACCTTCAAGGTGGCGGCGGTGCTCTGGACGCTCGGGGCGATGAAGGCGAGCGTCTTCGGCGACGAGAACCCGAAGGACTGGTCGAAGTTCGGCATCGACTCAAACTCGCGGTCGGTGACGCTCTACGGGACGGACGGCGCGGTGCTGGGGAAGCTGGTGATCGGCAAAGACGTGCCCGGCAAGCTGAGCACCGCCTACGTCCGCGGCAGCCGGAACCAGGTGGTGGAGTCGGACACCACCCGGTTCGCCGAGCTGCCGGTGACGGCCGACGACCTGCTCGACCGCCCCGTGGACGCGGGCAAGTAGGCCTCAGGCCGGCGGCCAGAGCGCGCCGAAGGTCAAGGGTTCGAGGCCGCGCGGCGCCAGGTGCTGCTTCCACTGCTGCGGCGAGTACGCGTTGGCGATCGTCGGGTAGCGCGTCTTCAGCTGCGCCAGGGTCCCCTCGTCGAGCGGTCCCGGCGGCGAGGCGAGCAGTTCGGCCTCGAACGCCGCCCGAACCTCGCCCGAGACGCCGCGGGTGAGGACGGTGCCGACGAAGAACTTGAACTGCGCGCCGTGGCGGTCGGTCTCGACGTTGGCGTTGCGCCGGCCCGCGAGCACGTCGTCGATCGCCTGGAGCTTCGGCTTCCAGAAGTACTCGGGGAGATCGTCGGTCGTCCGCGTCGGGACCCCGAGCCCGTCGAGCTTGCGATCGTCGGCCATGTACGCCGTGAGCAGCTTCCCGTTGGCGTCGGTGACCGCGTAGAGGTTCCAGGTCTTGTGAGAGGTGCCGGGCGCGCCCTCCCAGGCGTCGCTTTGCTCGACGCCGTAGGTGCCGACGATGGTCAGCTGCTTCACCGCGACGCCGGAGGAGACGCCCTCGCGCCGGGCCAGCCGCAGCACCAGCGCGGTGGCGTGCGGGTCAATCGTCTGGGTGGTGAGATCGGACGAGACGAACGGCTGGTTCCAGACCTCTTTGTGGCCCTTCTTCTTGTCGTTGTAGATGTCGGCGACGACGCCACCCCCGTCGTTCATCATGAACTGGGTGGTGCCCTTCACCAGCTCGCTCGCGGTGAGCTCGCCCTTGTAGAGCGCCTGCGGATCTCGAATCGAGATCTCGTCGGCGGTGGCCATCATCCAGTTGCCGAGGTCGGCGCGGCTGAGCCACTGGCCAGCGATCCACAGCCCCTTTTGGCCCTCGGGCCCGGCGACGTCGACGCGCTTGTCGACTGTCTTCGAGAGCGCCGACCAGGCCCAGGCATGGCACTTGCCCCACCAGTAGTCCGCCGAGGGGTCGAAGAAGTCCTTCGAGTTGGCGAGCGTCTCGAACCCGGTCGACCGGACACCGAACGCGCCGGCCGCGGCGTCGAGCGATTGGCCCGGGGTGCGTTCCTTGAGCGCGGCGTACTCCTCGGTCGTCAGCAGCGGCGAGTCCGGCGCCGGGCTCCCGTGGGCGCTGCGCAGCGGGCCGACCTTCGTCGCGTCGTACGCCCGGGTGTAAGCGCTCACGCCCGACTCGCCGTGCACCGTGCCGTCGCGGCCGAGGAAGATCGTGTCGTCGGAGAAGCTGCCCGGGTTGGGGCCGAGGACGCAGCGGATTGGATCCGCCGAGGGGATCACCGGCGCCTCGACCCGCTGGAGAAAGCCGACGATCGTCTGCCGCGCGGCCGGGTCGAGCTTGCCCGCGTCGCGGACGAGCATCTGTCTGAGCTCAGCGCGCTCCTCCTTCGAGACCGCGAGAAAGTCCCACGTCGAGTCGACCAGCTGCTTGCCTTCTTCGGCGCTGATCCGGCGATCGTTGGAGAGAAACTGGTGCTCCAGCCTGCGGAGATTTTCGACGGTCATGGCGGGTGCGGCTCCTGTGTGAGGGGAGGTCGCACCCCATCGCAAGAAGCTGGCCTGACTCAGCCTCGCGAAAGCACTGCAGATTCGCCCTCCCGCCGGGCCGTCACCGTCTTCGGAGCCAGACGCCCCGTCCGGGGTTTTCTGTTTTCCGGGGGTGCCGTGTCCATTGGGAGTCTCTTCAACAACAAACAAGGACCAAAAACCATGAACCGGATCGCTGCTGCTGCCCTGACCTTCCTCGCTGTCGGCTGCGGGATCGCGCCGGGCGACGAGTTTCGCAAGGGTGTCCCGAAGTCCGACGCGGTGACGATGAAGCTCCCCGGCCAGAGCAGCGCGGGCCTGTCAGGCACCGGGACCCGGCGCGACGGGCTGCTCGGTGATCAGGCCAAGTCCTACGAGCTGACCCGCGGCGTGACGGTGATGGTGAACGGTGGCGCCGCAGCGGTGCTCGGGCTGGTCAAGGCGATCACCGACAACACGCCGACGACGCTGACCGCGACCACCGCGATCTGGGGTCCGCACACCGACGCCCTCTCGCCCAACACCTACAAGTTCACGGTGACGAAGAACAAGACCGACGACTACAGCTACGTCCTCGAGGGCAAGGGCAAGAACGAGGCGGACAGCGCCTTCAAGGTGGTGCTCTCGGGCTCGCACGTCGTCACCGGCAAAGAGCTCGGCTCGGGAACCTTCCTCCTCGACTGGAACACCGCCGCGCTGCTGCCGGAGCATGACGCGAAGAACGTCGGCACCGTGGCGTTCACTTACTCCCACGCCGCCGCGGCGGACCCGGTGAAGATCGACGCCGTCTTCACCCAGGTGAAGGACTCGGACAGCGGCCAGCTGGTCGACGTCGACTACAAGTTCAAGGCGGACCCGGGCCAGGGCGGCAGCTTCGAGTTCAAGATGACGAAGGACATCGCCCCCGGCACCGCGCTGGAGACGGCGAGCGTCAAGAGCCGCTGGCAGGAGACCGGGGCGGGCCGTTCGGACATGAAGGTCAGCGGCGGCGACCTGCCGGCGATGGCTACCGCCAACGAGTGCTGGGACAGCAACTTCACCTCGCGCTTCATGGCCCTGTCCTACTCGGCCACCGGCGGCTGGGGCGCCGTGAGCGACTGCGCCTTCAATACCGCCGAGTACTCCCTCATCGCCCCGTGAATGGGAGCGCAGCGGCATTAGACTGACTCTGCATGGTCCGTCCGGCGCTGGAAGTCATCGATGGTGGCAAAAGCGCCGGACGGGTGTGGTTGAAGGAGCTGTACACGAAGTTCGCGGGCGCGGTGTTCGGGCGCTGCCAGTACTTGTTGAAGGATTCAGCCAAAGCCGAGGACGCGATGCAGGATGTGTTCGCCAGAGCGATTGTTCACGAGCGGGAGTTTCGCGGCGACGCCTCTCCCCTCACCTGGCTGCTGAAGATCGCGACCCACCACTGCCTCAACCTGCTGCGCGGTGACGGGGCGAAGTGGAAGGTGCAGCACGCCCGCGACGAGCAGGCCCGCGGCGAGGCGCACGGCGGCCCCCAGCTCCTCGAGCAGCGAGATCTGGTGCGGCGCGCGCTTGAGAGCTTCGACCTCGAGACCCAGACAGCGGTGGTCCACTATTGGGTGGACGAGATGACCCTCGAAGAGACCGCCCAGCTGCTCGGGCGTTCGGTTCCGACGATTCGCAAGCGCCTGCGTGAGTTCGCCGCGGCCACCCAGCAGGAGTTCAACGAGCGATGAGCGCCACCGCGGCCACGCACCCCCGGGAGATCGAGCTGCGGCGGATCAGCGCCGGCGAGAACGTGCCCGCCGCCGCGGCCCACCTTTCCGACTGCGCCGACTGCAAGCTGAAGCTCAAGGGTTTCGAGGATGAGCAGAAGCGCTTCGAGGCGCAGATCCCCTTCGAGCGCTTCGCCGCCGGAGTCGAGCGGGCGACGCGGCAGCCGCGGGAGACTCCCACCGCTCCGAGGAAGCAGCTGATGCGGGTGGTCATGGCGATCGCGGCAGGGCTGGTGGTGCTGGCCGGCGTCCCGCTGGTGATGAAGGGAACGGACGTCACCCATAACCGGCTCAAGGGCGGCAGCGGCATCGACGTCCGGGTTGCGAGCCCGGCCAACGGACCGCAGCGGATGGCGTCGCAGGATCCGCAGGTGCCCGAGGCGCTCGCGCCCGGCGAGTGGGTGCGGATCGGGTTTCGCGCCGGCGGCTACCGCTACCTCGCGGCGGTGAGCATCGACGAGCAGGGCGAAGTCACCGCGCTCTACCCCGAGCGAGGCCCGAGCCTGAGGGTCCGCACCGAAGGGGCCACCGAGTACCTCTCCGACAAGCTGGCGTTCACCGGCCAGGGCCTGGAACGGGTCGTCGTGGTGCTCACCGCCGAGCCGTTGGACGTCGAGGACGTCAAGCGCGCCGCCCGGGCTCGCTACGACGAGGCGCGCGGCAACCTGAGCCAGCTGGGCACCCTGGACCTTCCGGGTGAGCAGTTTCATCGGACTTTCCTCAAGCCGTGAAGCCGCGGGCCCACGGTGTCTGGCTCTGCTTCGCGCTGGTGGCGACGCTGCCGGCGCGCGCGCAGGAGCCGCTGACCCCCGAGCCCTTCCCCGGTGACGTCGCGGCCCCGGCGGCCGCCCCTGCGCCCGCCGGCCCGATGCGCAAGTTCGCCCTCGTCGCCGGAAACGACGACGGCGGAGATGGCACCCGGGCGCTGATGTACGCGCGGGACGACGCGAAGAAGCTCTACGAGATCCTCACCCGGGTCGGCGGCGTCCGCGAGAACGACGCGATGCTGCTGCTCAACGCCAGCGCCGACGAGCTGCTGGTGGCGCTGGGCGAGCTCGAGCGGCGCTCGAAGGACGCCCGGGCTCGCGGCGACCGGACCTCGCTGTTCTTCTACTACTCGGGGCACGCGAAGGACGGCGCGCTGCGGCTGGGCAACTCTTCGCTGCCGATGGAGTCGATGAAGGCCCGGCTGGCGCAGGCGCCGGCGGACGTTCGGGTGGCGGTGTTCGACGCCTGCCGGTCGGGCGCGCTGACGCGGGCCAAGGGCGTGCGGCGCGCTCCGGCGTTCGAGGTCGAGTCCGACGCGACGCGGCCGGCGAAGGGCCTGGTGATCCTCACCTCGAGCGCCTCCGATGAGGACTCGCAGGAGTCGGATGCGATCGGGGGCAGCTACTTCTCTCACCACCTCGCCAGCGGGTTGCTCGGCGACGCCGACCGCAGCGGCGACGGCCGGGTCAGCCTCGGTGAGGCGTACGCCTACGCCTACGAGCGCACCGTCGCCGACACCGCGGAGAGCGCCGCGGGCGCCCAGCACCCGACCTTCAGCTTCGATCTCGCCGGCAACGGCGATCTGGTGCTCACCGACTTCGCCGAGCGCAAAGAGGGCCTGAAGTTCCCCGCCGGCGCCCCGCCCGGCACCTACTTCCTCGTCAGCCCCAACGGCTTCGTCGTCGCCGAGCTGGCAAAGCAGCCGGGGGTCGAGCGGCTGATCGCGCTCGCGCCAGGCCGGTACATCGTCAAGCGGCGGCTGGTGGATCACCTGCGGGTCGGCGTGGTGACCGTCTCCGCGGGCCAGCTGGCGGTCCTCGACGAGTCGACGCTGAAGAACACGCGCTTCGCCGACGATCCGGTCAAAGGCGTCGAGCGGACGCTGCTCTACCAACGCCACTGGAGCTTCGGCTTCACCGGCAGCTGGCAGCAGGTCTTCGACGCGCCGGTTTCGCGCGGGGGCTACTTCCCCTCGGCCCCGGTGCTCGGCCTCGACGGCACCTTCCACAACGCCTTCGGCCGGGGCTTCGGCGTCGGCATCGACGGGCTCTACGGCTTCGCCAGCGGCACGCTCAACACCGGGCTGGTCTCGGCGCACTTCAACTACACGCTGTTCTCCGTGGGGACGACCGCGTTCTACGAGTGGCCCGACGGGTGGTGGGTGCCCTCGCTGGGCGTCCGGCTCGGGCTGAACATCATGGCCCGCGACTTCCCCGGCACCGGGCTGCCCTCGCAGACCTACCAGACGTTCTCTCCCGGGCTGGTGGCGGGGGTGAAGTTCCGGATCAGCAGGAGCTTCGGGGTCCAGGTGCGAGGGCGGTTGCACTACCTGCTGTACAATGTCGATGAGACGCGCAACTTCGGTTACCTCGAGCTGGCGACGGTAGTGACGTACGAATTTTGAGGACTCAGGTCATGAAAACAGTCGCGCTCTGCCTCCTCGTCGTCCTCGCCGCTGGTTGCGGCGGCAGCTGGTCCAACAAGGACCTCGAGTTCGTCAACGCCCTGCCCCTTCGGGAGGATCTCCAGGCGCAGCTGCCCCAGGCGGCAGCGGGCGGGCTGACCGGAGTCGGCACCCGGCGCGACGGGCTCGGGCTCGGAGAAGCGTCGCAGTCGTACAAGGACACCCAGGGCGCCTCGAAGTCGTTCAACTCGATTCTCGACAAGCTGCTGACGGTCATCGAGCAGGTGCGGTCGTTTCCCCCGACGTCGCGGACGATCGACACCCGGACGTGGGGGCCGTGGACGGACAGCAACCCGAGCTTCGAGGTGCAGGTGGTGATCAAGCGCGAGGACGCCTCGCACTTCGTCTACGCGGTTCAGCAGCGGCCCAAAGGCGGCGACTTCGTCAGCCTCGTCACCGGGAGGTTCATCCCCACCGCGAACCTGCACAAGGGTCAGGGCGCGCTCTCGATCAACATCAAGGAAGGCCGCGCGGCGAGCCTGCCGATCGGCAAGGACTTCGCCGCGCTCGATCAGATCGTGATCCAGTACCAGACCGAGACCTTCCCCACCGCGGTGCAGATGCTCTTCACCGCCACCCCGGGCCAGGCGAGCATGGTCTCCAGCGTCGGGTACTCGTACCAGGCGACCGAGGCGAAGGCCGGGCAGATCTTCTTCGCGGTGACCGGCACCAACCCCGACATCCTCCAATACGTGACCACCAGCCGCTGGCAGGCCGGGGGCGCGGGAGGGTCGGCGACGTCGGTCACCGAGGGCAACTACAAGGGCGCGACCCAGGTCGAGTGCTGGGACAACGCCTTCCTCACCACCTACGCGAAGCAGAGCTGGCCGGGCGGCATCGAGCTCGGCAACCCGGCGAGCTGCGTGAAGGTCGAAGGCTTCAGTCCGTAGTGCCGAAGAGGCCGCGGACCACCGCGGAGATCGCCAGCGGCGTCCCCACCCGCTCGTCGTAGAGCGGCTTGAGCGCGGCGGCGAACTCAGCGGCGGACTGGAAGCGGTCCTCGACCTTCGCCGAGAAGCCCTTCTTGATCAGCGTCTCCAGCACCTCGGGCACCTCGGGGCGGATCTCGCGCACCGGGGTGTAGGTCTGGGTCTTGATCGCGGCGAAGACCTCTTCCGGCGTCTTGCCGCTGAACGGGCGCCGCAGGGTGAGCAGCTCGTAGAGGGTGACGGTGGTCGCCCAGAGATCCACCGCGGTGGTGAGCTCCCCTTTGAGGACCTCGGGCGAGAGGTAGTAGGGCTTACCCATCACCTCGGCCGCGCCACCGTCGATCAGCGCGCGCGCGACTCCGAAGTCTCCGAGCTTCAGGTCCCCGGTGCGGGAGACAAAGAAGTTCGAAGGTGAGACATCGCAGTGGACGATGCCCAGCGGCTTGCCCGAGGGGCCGGTGGCGTTGTGGGCGTAGCTGAGCGCGTCGAGCAGCACCTTCGACAGGTACACCGCGAAGTCGATCGGCCACTGCACCGCCTGGCTG
>JAYVRT010000604.1:0-4979 GCA_043776025.1 Archangiaceae bacterium
CCAGCCGCCAGCGAGGCAGGTCCGCCTCGGCCACCCCGATGCCCAGGGCCCGCGTCGACCAGGTCCGCCACAGGGTGGGGTTTGCGTCGGCGCGCGGGGCTCCGGCGGTGTTGCGGGCAAGCACCGTGGCCGCTGCCCTCCTCGCTGAGAACAGGCGCAGCGCGCGGAGGCTCCGCGCAGCGACCACCGCGTCGGCCTGAGGGACACCGAACTCCACGAGCGCCGTCGGGGCCTCGAGGATCTGCCCGAACAGCTGCGCCGCCGCGTCAGCCTCGGGAGCGCTCGCGAGCGCGGGAAGACTCGCGGGGGGGCCTCCCAGGTCGCGCAGCGCCAAAGCCCGGCCCAGCTCGGCGTAGAGCGCGGCGAGATCCCGGACCCCGCCCGCTGGGCGAAAGCAGACCCGAACGTCCGTCGGCCCCCCGACGGCGAGCGTCAGTGGCACCGGGTTCTTCCGCGTCGACTCGGTGAGCTCGAGGGTCAAGCCGGGCAGGGGGTAGAGCCCGAGCGCGGTGAGCAGCGCGACCGCTTTGCTCGCCTGGTCGAGGCGCGCCAGGTGAGCGTCGGCGACCTGCGATGGCCGCAGCAGGCGCGGAAGATCTTCCCGCCCGAGCTTGTCCACCGGAAGCCCGAGCTCCGACTTCGCCAGCTGCTCCAGCAGCTGCTTCCACTGTGCCTCGGTGGTGTCGAGCAGGGCCGTCGCCGCGGCGACCGCGGCCTCGTCGGAGCCCGCGCCTCGCGCCGCCTCCACCGACTCGTCCCGCAGCCGGTAGCCCTCGCCCAGCGGCCCGAGCGCTTCACGGGATGCCGCCCAGAGCGCCTTGCGCTTCACCGCGCTCTTCTCGTTGGCGAGCAGCCGTCCGAGGTCCCTCCAGCGGAGCTCTTTGTCGCCAAGCTTGAACGTCCGGCGTGCCTCGAGCTCGGCGAGCGCCCCTACCGCCGCCGCCGTCGCACGCGCCAGCCGGGCGCCGGCGATCCACCGAGCCAACCGCGACGTCCCCACCGGGTCTCCGACCCTTTGTTTGCGCGCCGCTTCCAGGTCCGCCCAGGTCGCGTCGTCGAAGAGCACCGCGTGCTTGCCCGCCGAGCGCTCGAGCTCGAGCGGCGCTCCGATGGTCCAGTGCGCCCACAGCGCCTCGTCCTGTTCTTTCTCCAGCGCCAGCGCTTCGGCGGCGACCGTCCCCAGCCGTTTCTCCAGCCGCTGCGCCTCGGTGAGCGGCACGAGCACCACCGCCGCGACGGGGGCCGGCTCGACCGACGCCCGGGGCACCTCCTTCGGGCAGGCCGAAAGCACCAGCAGCACCGCGGCGGCAGTCCTTGGGCGCATCGAGGAACGGATGGTACGTCAGCACCTTCAGATGCCAACTCAGAAGCAGTGGGCGGCCGCGCGGGCGCGGTCGAAAATGAACGCCGCCCTCCGGGAATTCTTCACCGCCCAGGGCTACCTCGAGGTCGAGACCCCGGCGCTGGTGGCCACCCCGGGGCTCGAGCCCCACATCGACCCGTTCTCCACCGAGTTCATCCCCCAGACGGGAGTCGGGGTCCGCCGGCCGCTCTACCTGCACACCAGCCCCGAGTACGCGATGAAGCGGATGCTCGCCGATCCTGGCTGCCCGCCGCTGTTCCAGCTGTGCAAGGTTTTCCGCAACGGGGAAATCTCCGGTCACCACAACCCTGAGTTCACCCTGCTCGAGTTCTACCGGCCGAACGCCGACTACCGGGCGATCATCGACGATCTCGAGGGCGCGCTCGCCCACGTCGAGGCGGCGGTGACCGGCGCAGCGGCGCTCTTCGGCCAGCGCCCCTGGGAGCGGCTGAGCGTCCGCGAGGCCCTGCTGCGCGAGACCGGCGTCGACTGGACGGCGCACCCGACCGCGGTTGGGTTGAAGGCTGCGGCGGAGCAGGCCGGGGTGCGCATCGGCGGCGCCGACGGCTGGGACGACGTCTTCTTCCACCTGTTCCTCCAGAAGGTGGAGCCAAGGCTGGGGCACGGCCGGCCGACGTTCTTGCTCGAGTACCCGGCTTCGATGGCCTCGCTGGCGCGGCTCAAGCCCTCGGACCCCAAGGTGGCGGAGCGCGTCGAGCTCTACGCGCGCGGCGTCGAGCTGGGCAACGGGTTCTCTGAGCTCACCGACTCGGCCGAGCAGCGAAAGCGGCTGCTCGCGGAGCAGGCGCTGCGGCGGTCGCAGGGCCGGCCGTCTTTCCCACTCGACGAACGGTTCCTCGAGGCGGTCGGTCGAATGCCTGCCAGCGGGGGAATCGCCGTGGGGCTCGACCGGGTGTTGATGTTGCTGCTCGAAGCCACCCAGCTGGAAGACGTGCTGCTGTTTCCGGCGCGCGACTTCGTCTGACGGTTCTAGATTCGCTGGGCGGTGGTCTGCAGCCGCTCGATCTCGTACCCCTTGTCCTTCAGACGCGACAGGATCCCCTGGTAGCGCTCGGCGTCCATCTTCGGCGTCCGGCTCAGGATCCACAGGTAGTCGCGCCCGGGGTGGCCGACCACCGCGTACTCGTAGTCCTCGCCCAGCTCGATCACCCAGTACTGGCCCCAGAACGGGCGGAAGAAGCTCACCTCGAGCTTCGCGTTCGTGGCGGCGTCGGTGATTCGGGCCCGGCCGTGGGCGATCTTCTCCTCGCCGTCGATCGTCTCGAGGCGGCACTTGTTGAGGACGTCGATGTCGCCATCGTCGCGCACGCTGTAGGTCGCGGTGGTGGCGGTGCAGCCCTTCTGAAAGCTCTGCGGGAAGCTGGCGATCTCGTACCAGGTGCCGAGGTAGCGGGGCAGCTCGACCCGGGGCACCGCCTGCAGCGGGGGCAGCCCGAGGCGGACGGTGCTGCTCGCCGCGCAGCCGAGGGAGAACAGCGCCAGCCCGCAGACGGCGACGAGGAGGTTTCTTTTGTTCGGGTTCGATTTCATCGGTTGCCTCGATGGCACTGCAGTGTACGAGCCAATCCGAAGTCTGTTTCGGCGGCGCGGGCGATTCAACGCTCTAATCTGTTGATGCGGTAACGCCAGCCGGAGCAGATTCCGCGCGCATGAAGCAGATCCTCCGGACGCTCTTCGCAGGCAGCGCCGCCGTCGGCATCACCGGGACGTTCTCTCCGATCGTCACCGCCCTGTCGTTCGTGGGCGAGGAGGCGATGGATCCCGCCCTCAACGTCTGGGCGAAGGCGATCCTCGCGACCTCCGGCGTCCGCACCCAGGCAGTGGGCCTCGAGAACTTGCCACTGGGCAACTTCGTCCTCGCGGTCAACCACCAATCGCACTTCGACGCGCTGGTGCTCTTCGCGCACATCCGCCGGCACATGCGCTTCATCGCCAAGATGCCGCTGCGGAAGATTCCGGTGTTCGGCTACGCGCTCGCTCGCGCCGGCAACGTCTTCGTCGAGCGCACCGGCAGCGACGCCGATCGCGCCAAGCTCAATGCCTCGGTGGTGGCGGTCAAGGACCGGGTGAGCATCGTCTTCTTCGCCGAAGGCACCCGCTCGAAGGACGGGAAGCTGATGCCGTTCAAGAAGGGGGCGGCGATCCTCGCGATCGAGGCCGGCGTGCCCCTGGTGCCCGCGGCGCTCGGGGGCACCCACGAGATCCTCCCCAGCGGAAAGATCGCGATCCAGGCCCGGCCCGCGGCCCTCGTCATCGGCCAGCCCTTCGACACCCGCACGCTCACCCTGGACGATCGCGAGAGGCTGACCGAGCAGTGCCACGCGCGCGTTGCCGAGTGCCTCGCCCAGGCCGACACCCTCGTCGCGAAGATGTAGCGCCCGCGCAGTAAGGCAGCGCATCGGCGCCCCGTCGGCTATTCAGTGTCCATGGCATCGCCAGCGGCGGTGGTGGTGATTGGAGCGGGTGTCAGCGGGCTCGCCTGCGCGCAGGCGCTCGTGGCCGCGGGACAGCCCGCGGTGGTGTTGGATCGGGCCCGAGGGGTGGGCGGCCGGTGCGCCACCCGGCGGGTCGATGGGCAGGCGGTGGACCACGGAGTCGCTTTTCTCCACGGCCGGGACCCGCAGCTGCTCGCGGTGCTGAGGGGTGTTCCGGGGACGTTGCTCGAAGGCTGGCCCCACACCATCGAAGGCCGCGGGCGCCCTTGTCAGCCCAACGCGCTCTCCAACGGCAGCTGGCGCCTCGCCTTCGCCGAAGGGGTGAACGCCTTCCCCCGTGGCCTCGCCCGTGGCCTCGACGTCCGGCTCAACTGCAAGGTGGCGGCGCTCGTCTCCTCCTCTGGGGACTTCGAGCTCCGGCTCGACGACGGCGCGCCGCTGCGTGCCGCGACGGTGGTGGTGGCCCTCGCCCCCGAGCAGACGGTCGAGCTGCTCTCCACACTGGAGCAGCCGCCGCCCGAGGTGCGCAGCGCGGCTGCCGTCCTCCAGATGGTCAGCAGCCAACCCTGTCTCACTGTCCTCGCTCGGTATCCATCCGCCGCCGTGCGGCCCCTGTGGCACGTCAGCTACCCCGAAGGGTCCCGGGTGCTCCAACTGGCCGCGCACGACTCGAGCAAGCGGCCCGGATCGCCGGCCCTGACGCTTGTCCTCCAGGCGCACCCGGCCTGGTCGGCGCAGCACCTGACCGACTCCGGTTGGCCACAGGCGCTGCTCGCCGAAGCCGCCCGCCTCTATGGCCCCTGGGCCGGGCAGCCCTCCGCGCATCAGGCGCACCCGTGGCGCCATGCCCGCTCCGACAGCTCGGCCGAGCTGGCGGGTCCAATTTTGGTTCGCCTCCCCGGCGGCGTGCGCCTGGGACTTGCTGGCGAACGGTTCACGCCGGGCGGCGGCGTCGAGGCGGCGTGGACCTCGGGACGCCGCCTCGCAAAAAGAATTCTGGAGGAAAAATGATGACCCCATCCGCTGACCCCCTGCAGCAGCTTGTCGCCGATGAGCAACACCACGAGTGCGAAGGCTTCGGGGCTGCACGCGTCTGTGTGCGATTGGTCGCCGTGGCCGAGCTGCCCACGCGCTTCGGCAAGTTTCGAATCGCTGCCTTC
>JAYVRT010000605.1:0-4971 GCA_043776025.1 Archangiaceae bacterium
GCGACGAGCAACATCTGCACCGCGCAGGTTCTGCTGGCGGTGATGGCCGGGATGTACGCCGTCTACCACGGGCCCAATGGGCTCAAGGCGATCGCCACCCGGGTCAACGCGCTCGCGCGCACCCTCGGCGCCGGCCTGGGCAAGCTCGGCTTCAAGCTCGAGCACCCCAGCTACTTCGACACCCTGAGCGTCTGCGTCGAGGCGCGTGTCGCCGACGGGATCGAACTCGCCGCCCGCACCCAGCGGATGAACCTGCGGCGCATCGACGCCACCCACCTCGGGGTCAGCCTCGACGAGACGGTGTCGGCCAAAGAGCTCGAGACGTTGTTCCACGTCTTCGCGGGCGGGAAGAAGGTCGAGTTCACCGTCGCCTCGCTCGGAGAGCCGGCCTCGAGCGTCCCCGAGCCGCTGCGGCGCAAGAGCGCCTACCTGCAGCACCCGATCTTCAACCGCTACCACTCCGAGACCCAGATGCTGCGCTACATCCGCCAGCTGGAAGGACGGGATCTCTCGCTGACCCACGCGATGATCCCCCTTGGCAGCTGCACGATGAAGCTCAACGCCACCTGCGAGATGGTGCCGGTCACCTGGCCGCAGTTCTCGCGGATGCACCCCTTCGCTCCCGTGGCGCAGACGCTGGGCTACCAGGAGATTTTTCGGACGCTCGAGGACGCGCTGAAGGAGATCACCGGGTTCGCCGGCGTCTCGCTGATGCCCAACGCGGGATCCCAGGGCGAGTACGCGGGGCTGCTCACCATTCGCAGCTTCCATGAGAAGCGGGGACAAGGGCACCGCGACGTCTGCCTCATTCCCCAGTCGGCGCACGGCACCAACCCCGCGTCGGCGGTGATGGCTGGCTACCGGGTGGTGGTGGTGAAGACCGACGAGAACGGCAACGTCGACCTGAACGATCTCAAGGCGCGCGCCACTGAGCACAAGGACAAGCTCGCGGCGTTGATGGTGACCTACCCGTCGACCCACGGCGTCTTCGAAGAGGAGATCAAGGAGATCTGCGCGGTGATCCACGGCCACGGCGGACAGGTCTACATGGACGGGGCGAACATGAATGCCCAGGTCGGCCTCTGCCGCCCGGGCGACTTCGGCGCCGACGTCTGCCACCTCAACCTCCACAAGACCGTCTGCATCCCCCACGGCGGCGGCGGGCCGGGCATGGGGCCGATCTGCTGCGCGCCCCATCTGGTGCCGCACCTGCCGAGCCACCCGCTGGCGAAGGTCGGCGGAGTCGAAGGGCCCGGGCCGGTCTCCTCCGCGCCCTGGGGCAGCGCCAACGTGCTGCTGATCAGCTGGGTCTACATCCAGGCGATGGGCGGCGACGGGCTGACGAACGCGACCCGGATGGCGATCTTGAGCGCCAACTACGTCGCCAAGCAGCTCCAGAGCAGCTACCCGGTGCTCTACCAGGGCAAGGCGGGCTTCGTGGCGCACGAGTGCATCCTCGACATGCGCAAGCTCAAGGCCACCTGCGGGATCGAGGTCGACGACATCGCGAAGCGGCTGATCGACTACGGCTTCCACGCCCCGACCGTCAGCTTCCCAGTGGCGAGCACGATGATGATCGAGCCCACCGAGAGCGAGCCGTTGCCCGAGCTCAAGCGCTTCGTCGAGGCGATGGTGGCGATCCGCCAGGAGATCCGCGAGGTGGAGGAAGGGAAAGCCTCGAAGGACGACAACGTGCTCAAGCACGCCCCCCACACTGCGGAGATCGTCACCCGCGACGAGTGGACCCGGCCTTACTCCCGGGCGAGGGCGGCCTTCCCGACCAAGGAGGTCCGGGCGCGGAAGTTCTGGCCGTTCGTCGGCCGGGTGAACAACGTGCTTGGCGACCGGAAGCTGATCTGCACCTGTCCGCCAATCGAGGCGTACGAGTAGACTGAAGGCCACGATGGCGACCAAAGAGCGCGATGGCATTCCTTCGGCGGTGATCGTCCTCGCGGCGCTGGGGTTGCTCGTCCTCTTCGGGGTGGGGATGTACGTCTCCAGCACGATGGGCTCCGGCCCGGACCAGCCGCAGAAGATCACGATCGGCGCGATCGAGCCGGCCGCGGCGCCGCCCGACGCTCCTGAGCTCTCCGAGCGGGTGCGGACCTTCTTCATGAAGGGCAATGTCGAGGAGTGTATGGAACGGCACCTGGGCAGGGATCAGCGCCTCGAGGGCGCGCTGGCGATCGAGCTGTCACCCGACGGCACCGCGGCCAACGCCGAGGCGAAGACCGAGCCTCCCAACGGCGGCGTCGCGCTCTGCATCCAGCAGCGGTTCGCGAGGGGCTTCGTCTTCAAGGGCCCGCCGCAGCGGGTCTCGTACACGTTCAATGCCCGGTGGGATCAGGGCCGCCTCGCGCTCGGCCAGAACGTCACCTCGAGCCCGAAGTAGTTGAAGAGGCTCCTGGTCGCGGTCGGGCTCGGCTTGCTGAGCCTGGTTGGCTTTGCCGGTGTCATCGGGTGGAACGCCGCAGGTTACGTCCGCTCGACGATGCACCCTCCGCGGCAGGCGGTGCCCCCGCCTCCGGCGATCGAGGGGCTGGAACCGGTCGAGTTCAAGGAACCCTCGGGGCGGGTGTTGCGGGGCTGGTGGGTGCCTGCGAAGAACCGGGCGGCGGTGATCCTCTGCCACGGGTGGGCGGCGAACCGGGACCAGCTGCGCGCGGAGCTGGTACTGCTGAGTCGGCACGGCTTCGGGGTGCTCGCGTTCGACCTCCCAGCCCATGGCCTCTCCGACGGTGACGAGGTCACCTGGGGCGATCGTGAGCGCTCCTCCCTGCACGCGGCGATCGACTTCGTCAGCGCCCGCCCGGGGGTGGATCCGAACCGGATCGGAGCACTGGGTTTCTCGATGGGCGGCAGCGTGGTGGTCGAGGTGGCGGCCGTCGACCCGCGGCTCAAAGGCATCGTCGCCAGCGGCACCTACACCGCGCTGACCGACGAATTTCACCACCAGATGCGCAAGTGGGGCGCGCTGAGCGAAGTCCCCGCGATGAAGGCGCTGGAGGCGACCGGCATCGACGTGCAGGCGGTGCGGCCGGTGGGGGTGATCTGTCAGGTGGCTCCCCGGGAGGTGCTGATCGTCGACGGCACCGACGACCCGCAGGCCCCCCTGGACATGGAACGGAGCCTCTTCGCGGCCGCCTGCGAGCCCAAGGGCCTGCTTGTGGTGCCCGGGGCCCACCACGGGGACTACGCCCAAATTGATCCCGCCGGGTATGAACAGCGTCTGGTCGCGCTGTTCGAGCGGTCACTCCTGAAATAAGGTCCGCGCCGCTTCCATGTCCGAGTCTTCCAAGGCCAAGCAGGGCGCCACCCGCTTCGGCAAATACACCCTCATCGATCGCATCGCCGTCGGCGGGATGGCGGAGATCTTCCTCGCCAGGCAGGCGGGCCTCGAGGGCTTCGAGAAGACGATCGTCATCAAGCGGATTCGCCCGCACCTCTCGAAGCAGGCGAGCTTCGTGAAGATGTTCCTCAACGAGGCGAAGCTGGCGGCGCAGCTGAACCACCCGAACATCGTGCAGATCTACGACCTCGGGAAGATCAGCGAGTCGTACTTCATCGCGATGGAATACATCTTCGGCCGCGACATGCGCCGAATCATCCCCAAGGCCGACAGCATGGGGATTCCGTTTCCGATGGTCTACGCGCTGAAGATCGCCAGCTCGGTGTGCGAGGGACTCTTCTACGCCCACCAGAAGGTAGACCTCTACGGGAACCCGCTGAGCATCGTCCACCGCGACGTCACCCCGGAGAACATCTTCGTTTCCTTCGACGGCACGGTGAAGGTGCTCGACTTCGGCATCGCGAAGGCAGCGAACCAGATCGAGCAGACGCGCGCCGGCGAGATCAAGGGGAAGTTGTCGTACATGAGCCCCGAGCAGTGCATGGGCAAGCCGCTCGACTGCCGCTCGGACCTCTTCTCGCTCGGCACGGTGCTCTACGAGTGGCTGACCGGCTTCAAGCTCTTCACCGGCGACAGCGAAGTGGCGATCCTCAAGTCGATCACCGAAGGAAAGATCTACGCGCCCTCGTACTTCAAGGCCGACATTCCCGAGGCGGTCGAGGCGATCTTGATGCGGGCGCTGGAGAAGGACCGCGAGCGCCGGTACCAGACCGCGTGGGACATGCAGTACGACCTGGATCAGTTCCTCAGCCAGTACGAGTTCACGCCGAGCAACATCCACCTCAGCAACTTCCTCAAGCAGCTGTTCAACGACGAGCTCGAGGAAGAAAAGTCGCGCCTGGCGGACCAGCCGCGGCCAAGCCCGGAAGAGATCCTCGACGATGCGGAGGAGATCATCTCCTCGGCGGATCCGATCTCCGCTTCGGCCGACGTCCCTTCGAGCAGCGGGCCCACCTCGACGCTGCAGGTGTTGGTCGGCGCCAAGGAACTCGAGGCGCTCAACGGCATCGCCAAGCGCAACGGGGTCAGCGTCTCGACGCTGGTGCGCGACGTCGTCGGTAACTGGCTCAAGTACCGGTAGCGCGGCCCTCACCCGGGTTAAGGCTTCTGCCGTTCCAGCCGGACACCGTCCTTTACCACCTCGCGGATCTGGGTCATCGCGGCGATGTCCGCGACCGGATCTCCCTCGACCAGCAGCAGATCGGCGCGGGATCCGGCCTCCACAGTGCCCCAGTCTCCTTTTGGGTCGATCCACCGGGCGGGGCGAACCGTCGCGGCGAGCAGCACTTCGGCAGGCGCCATTCCGGCCTTCACCATCAGCTGCAGCTCGTCGATCAGCGCACCGGCCCAGCAGCCGGGAGCACCCGACGCGTCGGAGCCGGCCATGATCGGCACGCCGGCCTCAACCAGCCGCATCAGCGCCTCGTTGCGGTGCGCCGAGTCCTTCTGCACCGTCTGGATCCAGCTCATCATCCCGTCGGACAGCGTCTGCTTCTTCACGACCTGGGGTGAGAACTGGGCGAGGTAATCGGCGGGGTACAGCTCCTGCTCGAGCGGTGTCG
>JAYVRT010000606.1:0-18504 GCA_043776025.1 Archangiaceae bacterium
GTTGACCCCGAGAGCGGCCTCAACTTCAAAGAGCTGCTCACCCCGCTGGGCCTGTCGTTCACTCCGGTGGTGCTCGCCAACGACGTCGCCTACGCGAAGAAGACGTACACCCCGTCGGATCGGCAGATCATCGGCACCAAGACGTTCTCTTCGCACCCGTCGGTCACCACCGATGGCCGCAGCGGCTACCCGTTCTTCATGAACAAGGCCGGTGTGCTCGAGGAGCTGCCGACGCACCCGGCGGAGATCTCGATCGACTTCGCGGTGAAGGCCGACCCGGCGACGTGGAACGACCTGAACAACAACTACCAGGCCGACGTGCCCCCGGAGGTTCGCAAGGCCTGGCCGGTGGTCGCGGCGGTGACGCGCCGGAAGACCGGGAGCACCAAGGTCGAGGACGAGCTGCGGGCGCTGGTGCTCGCCGACTCCGACGCGATCGGCGACGAGATCCTCAACGTCAGCCGGGGCAACGGCTACCTCGTCCTCGACGGGCTCAAGTGGCTCTTCGGTGACGAGCAGCTGCAGGGGCTGACCAACCAGGAGACCGACGTGCCGATCACCCGCACCCGCCAGCAGGACGTCGTCTGGTTCTACGCGACCACGTTCCTCGCGCCCGCGGCGGTGGTCGGCCTCGGGGTGATGCTCCGCCGCCGAAAGAAGGGGATGATCCGATGAAGGCCACCTCTGCCGCGGTCAATGGCGCGCTCGCGGTCGCCGGGTTGATCGCCGCCTACGTCACCTGGCAGCGCCCGAAGGAGTCGATCACCAACGACAACGTGGTGGTCCTCGAGGCGACCCGGGGCACGCTCAACCGGGTGAAGTTCGACGACGGGACCCGGGTGATGGAGGTCTTCCGCCCCGAGGGCGAGAAGGCGGTGTGGATCAAACAGGCGACGCTGCCGGCGAAGCTGACCACCGTGCCCACCGAGCGGACCCTCGACGCCGGAGAGCGCGACGCGGGCGTCACCTTCACCCCGGTGCCGCCGCCCCCGCCGCGCGAGATGCGGGGCAACGACCGCGCCGACACGCTGCTGAGCAAGTTCACCCCGTTCGAGGCGGTGCGCGCGCTGGGCACGCTGGCTCCCGAGAAGCAGAAGGAGCTCGGCCTCGAGGGCGCGCAGCGCAAGCTCACCGTCACCGTCTCGGGGCAGGAACACGTCTACACGGTGAGCAACCCCCAGGCGGGGATGATCGGCACCTACCTGCGCGACGAGAAGGACGGGAAGATCTACCTGCTCACCGGCTCGCTGCTCAGCGAGCTCGAGCCGTCGTCGCAGTCGCTGGTCGAGCGGAGGCTGCACGCCTTCAAGGCCGCTGACTTCGACGAGTTCGTCTTGAGCTACGACGAAGGGAAGCACGCGTACCTGCAGAAGGACGCGGAGATTCCCCAGACGATGAAGGTGATGCCCAAGGCGACGCCGGACAAGCCGGACGAGCTGGTGCGCAACTGGCACGACAAGGTCTGGAACCGGCTGATCGTCACCGAGGTGCTCGGCAAGGGCGAGTCGCCCAAAGACGGCGAGCCGAAGGTGGAGCTGCGGGTCGACTACCTCTCCCGCGGTAACCCCCGGGGCTTTGTCGAGCTGGGTAAGAGCAAGTCGGGGGACCTCTGGGCGCGCAGCGAGAACACCGCCGGCTGGGTCGGGCTCCACACCGGCACCGACGACGTCGTCTCCGAGGCGAAGAAGTTCACGTCGAAGTAGGCAAAAGCCGCGCTGCTGCCACAGGTAGCGGGCGACCCCCGCGGCGGGTTCGACCCGCTGGAGGAAGCCGCCAACCCTGTGGGATCAGGCAGGCGCGCGGGTGGCACGCCGGGTGGATCATCAGATCCTTCATGGGCGCTGCAAAACGGATCTTCTTCGGGCTGATCACCCTCGCAGCGTCGGGCGCTTTCTTCTCGGCCTGGCAGACGGCGCATGATCTTGGGCAGCGCCGTCTGCCAGCCGGTCGAGCGTTCCCCTGGCTGGGCCCTTCGGATCGGACGATGACCCACGCGGTGCCCCCCCGCGTCGAGCCCCGGCTCGACGAGTTCTCGTCGATCGAAGAGGTGGTCGAGGCCCAGTGGATTCCCGTCGAGCCTCCGCCGCGGAAGATCGTCCGGGTCGCGAGGACGGTGCAGGTGGGTCCGCAGGCGCCAGCCCCGGTCGAGCCGGAGGATGCGATCCGGATGGCGCTGCGGCTCAAGCGCAGCCAGTTCGAGTACTGCTACCAGCGCGAGCTGAAGAAGCAGGCGGCGTTCAGCGGCTTCCTCGTGGTCGCGGTGAGCGTCACCGCCGAGGGCACCGTCACCGACGCCCGGGTGCAGGAAGGCAATCCCCGCGACGCCGCCGTCGGTGGGTGCATCGTCGCCCAGCTGCGGACGATGAAGCTGCCGCTGCTGACCTCGGACGCGGACCTGATCATCCCGATTCGGCTCGAAGCGAAGGACCCGAGCTGAGGCGCCGGTTCAGCGCGCCGCCAGCACCGCCAGCAACTGCTGCTCGAAGCGGGCGGGGTGCTCGCGGTGCATGAAGTGGCCACCGGGCATCCGCACCACTTTGTACCCTCCGGTGAACCAGGGGGCCGCGGCGTCGAAGTGGCCGGGGTCGAGCAGGTCGGAGTCGCCAGCGAAACAGACGGTCGGCACCTTGATCTTCCCTCGCTGCGATGGCGGTCGGCGCAGGCCCTGGGCCCGGTAATAGCCGAGCGCGGCCTCGAGACAGCCCGGCTCCTTGAACGCCGCCTTCACCGCCGCCGTCTCTGCCGGCGCGAACTTCCACTGCGGCGACCACCGGTGCACCAACGCGTCGACGTGGGCGAAGTCGTTGGCGCGCACCATCGCCGGCGCACCGCGGCGAGGCAGCGAGAAGAAGTGGCGGCCCCTCCACAGCAGTCCGGGCGTGGGGAACAGTGAGCTGGGGTGGGGGATGGCGAGGGTGACCAGCAGCTCGACCCGTTCGGGCGCCAGCGCTGCCGCGGAGTAGGCCGCGCTCGCGCCCCAATCGTGCCCGACGACAATCGCCCGCTCGGCGCCGAAGGCGGGGATCAACGCCACCAGGTCGCGGCCGAGCGTGTCGCCGTCGTATTTGCCGTTGGCCGGAATCTCGGTGGGCGCGTAGCCGCGGGTGAACGGCGCCACCACCCGGTACCCCGCCGCGGCGACCGCCGGCATCACCGCGGCCAAGGTGTGCGCGGTGTCGGGGAAGCCATGGACCATCAGCACCAGCGGGCCTGAGCCTTGCTCGAGGTAAGCGAAGCGCACCCCGTTGGCGGTTACGGTTTTCACCGGGGCGCACTGTACGTGCAATCGCGTACGCTGCCGCGATGCTCTTCGGCGCCCTTGCGTTGCTCGCCGTCAGTCAGTTGCCTCCCGCCACGCGCGACACCACCCCGGCGGGCGAATGCCTCTTTCGACGCACGCGGAGCTTCAGCTGGGCCGTCGACCGCGCCGGCAATCCCGAGACGTCTCTCGATGCCGGATTCGCGGCGATCGACCGGGCGCTGGCAAGTTGGGCCGCGAGCGTCACCCCCTGCAGCGATCTCGTCTTCCCGCCGAGCACCCGCATTGACGACGCGGGCACGCGCTACTCCGTCAACGGGGTGGTTCAGAACGCGCTCATCTTCCGCCAGGTCAAGTGCAGCGCCGTGGTCCCCAACGGGGATCCCTGCCTGACCGACGACTCCTGCGCGAACAAGTTTCATTGTTGGAACCACACGAACGCGGTGATGGTCGCGACCACTGACTTCGACCCGCGCACCGGAGAGATCCTCCACACCGACCTCGAGCTCAACGTCCCGGCTTTTGTCTTCACCGTCGTCGATGCGCCGGCGTGCGTCAGCCCCAACTTCAACCCCAGCTGTGTCGCCACCGATCTCGAGTCGGTGATCGCGACCGGCACTGGCCTCGCGCTCGGCCTGGGCTACGTCAGCGGCCCGGCGTCGACCATGGGCAGCAGCCTTGGCCCCGGGCAGCTGAGGCGTTCGATCGACTCCGTCTCGTCCGCGGCGATCTGCTCGATCTACCCCGCGGCGCAGCCACCCACCTCTTGCGATGGGGGCACGGTCCGCGCGGCGACCGCTGACGCCGGTGTCGACGCCGGCGTCGACGGGGGCGTCGTGGTTCCTCACTGCGGCGCAGACAACTGCGCGGGCTGCTGCAGCGCCGCCGGGGTCTGCCAGGCCGGCACCACCGAAGCGCTTTGTGGGGCCGCCGGCGTGTCGTGCCTCGTCTGCCCCGCGACATCCCAATGCCTCAGCCACGCCTGCGTGGCGACCCCGAAGACCGGGTGCGGCTGCTCCGAGGGGGGAACTGTTTTTTCTGCGTTCGGGCTCGCCACCTTGCTCGGCCTGCGTTCGCGCCGCCGCGTTTCCGGTGGCCCCGGCCGATGACCCCGAGGAAGCCGCCGCGACGGGCCAGTACCCGCGGCAAGTACGACCGCGGCCAGAGCCCGAGCGCTCGCCGCGCCGCCCAACGCGAGGCGATGCTCGACGCGGCGACCTTCGTCATCGCCGGCAAGGGCTTCGGCCAGGCGTCGGTGGAAGCGATCGTCCTGCGCGCCGGGATGAGCCGCCGCACGTTCTACGAGCACTTCGAGGACCTGCGTGACGTCCTCCACCAGATTCACGATCGCGCGGCGGACCTCGCCTTCGCCTTCGTCTCGACCCAACTGAACGCCGAGCACGACCCGCTGGAGCAGATCCGCGCCGGTATTTCCGCGTACCTCGGCGCGATCGCCGCCCACCCCAACGTCGCGCGGGTCGTCTTCCGCGAGGTCCGCTCCGCCGGCCCCGAGTTTCATGCCCGCCGGGAGAAGGAGACCGAGCGCTACACCCAGCTGCTCCTCGCCGCGCTGGCCCGGGCCCACCGCCGCGGCCAGCTGGCACACCCCCCCGACGAGACGATTGCCTACGCCCTGTCCGCGGCGGTGGAGGCAGTCGCGCTTCGGATGCTCGCCCGCAAAGATGACCCGGCCCACGCCGCCGACGCCCTGGTCCAGCTGGCCTGGCGGGCCTTCGGTGCCGGCGGTCATTGAGACGATGTTGTTTTTATGAGCCCGCTCATGCTACGTCGTCCGTTCGCTCGCTCCTGTCCAAGGGGCTGGTTCAAGGTCGACCGACGCCAAGGCACCCGGAGAATCGATGAACGTTCAGGGATTCAGCTTCGAGCCGCCCGATGGGTTTCGCACCGAGGAGATGACGGTCGGAATGCGCATGGGCCCGCCCGGCAACCACCCCGCGCCCAGCTTGATCGTCCAGAGCAAGCCGGCGCGGGAAGGGGCGAGCATCGCCACCCTCGCCGCCGAGGTCCTCGGCGAGCTTACCCAGACGGTTCCCAAGATGAAGGGCCCGAGCAAGACCGAGTTCACCTTCAACGACGGCGGCACCGGCATCGTGCTCGCCTACAACTTCACCGCCAAGACCGGTGAGCTGCGCCAGTACTTCGCCCTGCGGCTCCACCAGGGGCGGCTGTGCAGCGTCGCCCTCACGCTGCCGGCGAGCGCGCTCACCGAGGCGAACGCGAAGTCGTTCATGCAGGCGATCGCCTCGGTCAGGCCGACCTAAAGCAAAGGAAGACGCGCATGCCCCGCATCGACAACAAGAACCCGCCCCGGCCGATCGCCCCGGCCGGCGCCCCGCCCACCGCGAAGGCGCCCGCGGCCGCCGCCCCGGCCCCTGCCGCCAAAGCCTGGTCCGCCACGGGGAGCACCGCCGCGAAGACGGCGCCGGCCCAGCTGCCCACCGACCCAAGACAGATGGAGATCGTCTGCCCGGTGCTCGGCGCGCTGGTGAAGGAGGGCAAGGTGAAGATGAACGCCGACGGGACGATGAAGCTGTCGGACCTGCGCGAAGGCGGTGCCGCCAGCCTCGGGCTGACCAGGCCCCTGCAGGCCTCGCTCACCGCGATCGGCTTCATCGCCAACAAGCCCGGCGACGTCGCCCACAACATGCTCCACCAGGAGATGAACGTGCTCGACCTGCGGGCCGGCTTCATCAAGCACCCGGGCGACAGCGCGATCCTCACCGCCGGCAGGTTCGACCCGGCGAAGTTCGACGCGATGGCCTCGCACGCCGACCACGGCATCATGACCACCGAGAGCTTCGCCGCGGCGATCGCCGCCAACGTCCGGCGCGACGCCCGGCCCGGCCAGGTCGCCCAGACGCTGGTGAAGGGGAAGACCTTCGCCGAGACCGAGTTCGCCGGCCTGCTGGGCGTCTTCGGGAAAACCGACCCCCAGACGGGGAAGTTCGGAATCCCGGTGGAACAAATGCGGGCGCTCTACCAGGACAAGAAGCTGCCTCCGAACGGCCCGGGCCCGACGTTGATCGACACCGTCGCGCTCAACGCCTCGCTGGCGGTGAAGGTCGACGCCAACCTCGCCGCCGCCGCGTTCGGCTCCTCCGCCACCCCGAGCGGCATCTCGTCAGGCGGCGCCCGGCTCACCGAGGGAGGGCGCGCCGCGACCGCCGCCGGCCAGGCCTCAACCAGCGCGGGCAAGGCCGCCGCCTGCCCCCACCTCAACGGCAGCCTCAAGAAGGCGACCCAGCCCAACGACACCGTCAACGCCCACACCCAGGCGGGCGTCGCCGAGCCGTAATTGGCGCGGAAATCCAGGCCCGTAATTGGGCGCAAAAGAAAAGCGCCGCTACAGCCTGTCCACAAAACATGACAGGTCGCTGAGCCGACAACTTCTTTGCGGGCCACACGCAGCCTTGGAGTCGTCATGAGCTACCAGATTCGTCGCGGAGACACGTTGTGGGGTCTGGCGCAGCGCTACGGGACGTCGATCTCGGCGCTGATGAAGGCCAACCCTCAAATCAAGAACGCAAACCTGATCTACGCCGGCGCCGCGCTGAAGATCCCCGGGCGCTCCGACAGCTTCGAGCCGGCGAAGCCCAAGCCGTCGTCGGGCACGAGCAACGGCCCGGTGCACACGGGCCCCGCCTCGAGCGCGTTCGCGATCGCGAAGTCGGAGCTGGGGAAGAACGCAGGCAGCCTCAAGCTCGAGCACTCCGCCGTCGGCAACGCGATGGAAGACTGGGTCCCGAACAACGTCAACTGCGCCAGCTTCGTCTCCGGCTGTCTTCAGGCCGCCGGGCAGATCAGCCATGGCGACTACTCCGCCGGGTCCTTGAACCTGATGCACAACCTCGATCGCAACCCGCACTTCAAGCGGGTCTCCCTCGCCAACGCGAGCCCGGGCGACGTGGTGACCTTCGACACCGGCAACGGCAATCACACGGTGATGTTCGCCGGCTGGCAGAACGGCCGCGCCGTCTTCATCGGCAGCAACAACGTCAACCCCGACGGCAGCCAGAAGATCACCATGGGGCCGATGGGCTACCAGGTGCTCGCGGTGCAGCACTACGTCGGCTGAAGCAGCTCGAAGCTCGGCAGCGGAGGCCGGGCGACGGCGGGGCGAATTGCCGCCGGAGCGACCAGCGCCGCGCTCAGCGGCCGCGCCCCCGCTGGACGCCAGGCGAGCAAGAAAGCTCCGCGGGAGGAGTCGTCGTCACGGTCACTGGCGGGGCAGGCGAGGAAGAGATCGAGCATGCCCAGGATTGTTTCTGCCTGTAGCGCCGCGTCAATTATCCGGCACACGGGTAGACTGCGCGGTCGTGGCCGACCAACTGCTTGAATCCGTGAGGCGGTGGTTCGAGGTGATCGAGGTGCAGCTCATCGACCCCGATTCGTTCTCCGCATTCGAGGTCTGGCTCCACGCTCAGGCAGTGCTCGACCTTGCCGACCAAAACAAGAACCTCCCCGACCTCGCGGTGGGGATGGTGACGGAGATCGGCCAGCGAATGGGCGTGCCGGTCGGGTCTTCCCCGGCGGTGATCGGCGCCGCCATGGAGCAGAACTTCGGGCCCTGCCCCTATGGCCCGGACGTCCTGGTGAAGCTCACCACCTACCTCCGCGGGCAGATCAACGACTTCCGCGAGACCCCGACGAAGAAGGGCCCGGACCTGTTCGGTAACGAGAAGAAATCCGACGCGCCGGTGGTCTGGCCGGAGAAGAAGCTGTGGTGAGCCGGCGCGGCTAAAACGGCCCTTCGACTGGCGCCTGCGCGGCGGGGAGCCGGATCATGAAGGTCGCCCCCTTGCCCGGCTCGCTGTCCACCCGCAGCTCTCCGCGGTGCTCCTCGATGATGCTCCGGGAAATCGAAAGCCCAAGGCCGGTGCCCTTGCCCCGGGGCTTGGTGGTGAAGAACGGCTCGAACAGGCGGTTGCGCACCTCGGGCGCCATCCCCGGCCCGGTGTCCTTCACCGAGACCACCACCGTCCAATCCGCGCCCGAGGTCTCGACGTAGAGCTTCTTCTCCGGCGACTGCTCCATTGCCTGGCCGGCGTTCATCATCAGGTTGACCAGCACCTGGCGCAGCTGGTTGCCGTTGCCGATGATCGCCGGCAGCCCCTCGGCGTAGCGGGTCTCGATCTTCACCCCCTGCAGCTGAAGCTGGTGGGCGACCAGCTTCACCGCGCCGTCGACCACCCCCATCACCTCGAGCCGCTCGCGCACCACGTCGGGCGGCCGGGCGAACTCCAAAAGCCTCTGGAGAATCGAGTTCGCCCGCTGGGCGTCGGAGTCGATCAGCTCGAAGTACTCCTTCGCCTCGGTGAGGTCGGTGGCCTCTTTCCCAAGCTGGGCGAAGCCGACGATGCCCACCATCGGGTTCTTCACCTCGTGGGCGAGGCCGGCGGAGAGCTCACCGATCGCCGACAGCTTCTCCGATTGCACCAGCAGCGCGTTCTTCGACTCCAACTCGTCGTTGCGCTTCCCCAGCTCCTTCGTCATCTGGTTGAAGGCGGTCGCCACCGCGCCGATCTCGTTTTGGCTGGTGACCTCGACCGCGACGTTGAACTCGCCTTTCGACACCCGGGCCATCGTCTGCTCGAGGTTGCGCAGCGGCGCCGTCACCCGCCGGGAGAAGTAGACCGCCACCAACAGCGAGATGGAGATCAGGCCGATCGCGAACAGAATCGATCGCCGCTGCAGCTCGCGGGTGGCGCGGAACACCTCCGCCGTCGGCACCTCGACCACCACCGCCGCCCGCGCGCGATCGAGCCGCGCGTAGCTGGCGACCACTGGCCCATCCTCGGCGTCGTAGTCCCGGCTGCCGCGCGCCAGTTTCTCGTCGAGCGCGTCCTTCACCACCGGCAGCGCCGAGAGGTCAGCGTGCCCCAACACCTTCTGCGGGTCGGCGTGCGCCAGCACCTGCCCTCGCGAATCGACGAGGAAGACCCGGTGTGCTCCCGCCGAGCCGACCACCTTCAGCAGCCGCTCGGGCCGCAGGTCCGCCACCGCCACCACCTCGGCGTCGCGGGTCGCCACCGCCAGCCGCAGCAGCGCCAGGTCCGGGGGGACGGAGGCGTTCTGGAGCACCAGCCCCGCCCCGGCGACGGTGTCGAGCGGCACCGGGTAGGCCTTTCGGGCCGACTCGAGATCCGCCACCGCGAGGTTGAGCGACTGCAGCCGCTTGAGGTCGGTGAAGGCGAAGGTCCGCTCGTAGCCCCCGCTGGAGGCGTGCTTCCAAAGCTCGAGCGAGAGCACGTCGTCGTCGGCGTCGAACAGTGCCCGGGCCCGCTTCTCGTCGGGGGCGCCCTCGGAGCCGAAGTACTTCAGCTTGTCGGAGAGCGCGTCGACGGTGCTGCTCACCTCGTCGGCGACGGTGGAGGCCAGCTGCGCGTTGACGTCGTAGACCGTCGCCAGCTTGTCCGCGTTGACGATTCGCGACGCGAGCGCGAGGTAGGTCACCATCGTCCCGACGAGCATCGCCCCGAGGAGCGCGACCAACTGGTAGCGGATGGAACGACGCACTGGTGCTTAGAAGCCCCCGGGAAGGTCCAGACGGTAGCCGATGCCGAGGAAAAGTCCTCCCGCTTGCAGCTTGGCGAACGGGGTGTCGAGCCGGCCGTAGAGAAACGAGAGCTCGAGCTCCACCGCGCCTGGCCCCAGCCGGCGGCTACCCGCCACCGCCGCTTCGATCGACGGCAGCGCGGTCGTCTGCTTGCTGGCCCCCACCGTGGTGATCGCCAACTGCGCCGCCGGGCCGACCAGCCCGCGTACGCTCCAGGGCCCCAGGTCATAGTGAACTCCGCCGAGCAGGCTGACGGTGGGTGCGATCACCTCCTGCGACACCGGCCCGTCGGGGCCCGTCGCGGTGCTCGCCGCCCGGTAGACGCTGCCACGCAGGTGCAACGTGAAGCGCCCGCCCCCCGTCAGCAGTCGCCAGCCGAGCGAGAGCACCCCCGCCGGAGAGGCGACCGCGCCCCCGTTGAAGCGGCCCCCGACGCTGCCCCCGAGCGTGAGCGTAGGGAACTCAGCCGATAGCGGCAGCTGCTCGCTGGACGAGAAGGCGCGGTCGGTGATCTTCAGCGTCCCGGCTGGCAGGGCTGGCAGCTCGGGCGGGGCGTGCCACTGGGCGACCCAGAGCGCTCCTTCTTCGCGCGCTGCACTCAAGGTTCCGACGTCCACCGAGAACTCGGGCGCGTTGCCGGACACCCTGCGGCCCTTGAAGTCGGTGAGCCGCACCTCGACCCGCGCTTCGCGGCCGGGTGAGCAGCGCAACAGCGGCGGGTCGAACGTCACCACTGCCTTCGTCGTCCGCGGAGCACCGAAGTAGAACAGGCGCGGCTCGCTCCAGGCCGAGAAGAGCCCGTTGGCGCCCTGTGCCCGCACCCGCAGCATGTGGTCGCCGTCGGCCAGCTCGACCCGGGTCGGTGGCGCGGGGGCCGGCCGCGCCGCGCCGTCGATCTCCAGCTCGTAGCCGACCGCGCTCGCCGACGCGGTCCAGGCGATGCCCACCAGCCCGTCGAGCGGCCGGTCAAGCACCGAGTCGGCGAGGGGGAAGGTGAGCGCGACCGAATCGGGCGGCAGCTTCGAGTCGGCGACGGTGAACTTCCGCACCTCGGAGGGAAAAGACGGGTGGCCCGAGGCGTCGCGGCCACAGACGCGCCAGAAATAGCGCCCTGGCTTGAGCACCACCCGGGCGATGATCTCCGTCGCGGGTACCTCGGTCGGCCGGTTGAAGGCGTCGGAGCTGGCGACCTCGACGACGTAGCTGGTGGCGCCGGCCGCCTCGGTCCAGCTGAACTCGACCTCGTGGCCACTGGGGCTCTGGCCTCCGATGCTCTCCCGCGGCGCCGTCGGCGGGGGCAGGCGCACCTTGAAGCTGCCCTCGGCGCTCCACTCCGACTGGTTGCCCTTGTCGTCCTTGGCGGCGACGCGGAAGCGGTACTCGCCCACGCCCGCCGGCTTGAAGCTCAACCCGGGCTCGGCCGCTTCGAGCGTCGCGTGGTCCGGCGTCTCGTGCCAGGCCTCGACGACGTACCGCTTCGCACAGGGCACCCGGGTCCAGGCCAGCGAGACGGTGGCGCTGCCGACGGCGACGTCGGTGGTGGGTTTGAGCTTCGGCGGCCCCAGCTTCACCACCAGCTTTCGCGGCGCCGACGTCTCGGTCGCCTTTCCGGTGAGGTCCACGCCGCGGCCGCGCCAGACGTAGACCCCCGGCAGCAGCGGCAGCTGAAACTCGTTGCTGGCCCCTTTGAGAAACACCGTGCCGTCGCTGGGCGGAAAGTGGGCGTCGGCGGAGAGCTCGAGCTGGTACTCCTTGAGCACCGACGACGCAGCAAGTGTGAGCGGCACGGGCGCGTCGGAGCAGAACTGGGTCGCGCCCTCCTCGGGTGATTGGGGCGGCGGCGCCGAGCTGGCGGGGGCGATCTGCCGCGGGGGGCTCCACTCGCTCGCCCGGCCCTCGGAGTCGAAGCTGCGCACCCGCCAGTAGAAGGTGGTCGAGGGGAGCGCCTCCCACTTCACCACCGGCTCGTCCACGCGCTGGTCGAGCACCACCTCGGAGAAGGTCGGCTCGCGGGCGATCTGCACGTGGTAGCTCTTCACCCCCGGCGTCGCCTTCCACTTCAGCACCACGCGTGCGGTCTGCGCCTGGGCCGGCAAGGCGCAGAGCAACGCGAGGGCAATCGCCCGGGCCGGTTCACTTCTTCCGCGCAGGTTCGACCTCGATTTCGGGATTCAGCAGCTCTGGGGCCTCGGGAAGCGGCTTGTGAATCAGGCGGAAGGTCCGCGCCGCCGACGGAGTGCCGCCCGACTCCGGCCGGGCTTCGTCCGCCGAGCGCACCCGCCAGAACCAACGCCCTTCGGCGAGCGTGAGCGCGGTGCGCAGCTGGCCCCCATCGGCCGGCAGCTGCAGGGCCAGTGTCGAGAAATCCGAGGTGGCGGAGATCTCCACCCGGTACTGCGACAGGCCCCGCACCTGGGCCCAGGAGAAAACGGCGAGCGTCTTCTCGTCACACAGCACCACCTCGCCCTCGCGCGGCGCCAGCAGCGAAGGCGGCAGGTCCTCGAGCACGGTGATTCGGCGCGACTCGGAGATCGGCTGGTCGAACGCGTCGACCACCCGCCACCAGAAGACGCCGACCTGCGCATCCTTTGAGGTGAAGTGGAGCTCCTTCGCGTCGTGCTCCTCGAGGACGAAGGCGAAGCCGCGATCGCGCGCCAGCTGCACCCGGGCGCCGGCCGCCCCGGTGCCGTCCCAACGAAAGTCGATGCGCGGCGGGGTGAGGTGAAAGAGCAGCCGTTGGTTCCGGGCCGGCTCGGCGAGCGCCACTTGCCAGCGGGGTTGGGCCACTGCGCCCTTCGCGCTGAGCCCGGCGCGATCTCCGCTGGCGAAGCGGGCGTCTCCCACCGTGGCCTCGCCGCGGGTGACCGCCATCGCCACCGACTCGCCGTTGATCTCCAGGTGCGCGCCCGACTGGGGCGACAGCTGCGCGGTGCCCTGGGGCGTGGTGAGCGACAGGCCTGCGGCGCCGGCGCTGCCCTCGACGCTGCCCTGCCGCACCGACACCGCCCGCCGCCCGTCGCGGGGGAGATCCACGACCACCAGCGAACGCTCGTCGAGCTCGAGCACCGTCCCGTCGACGAAGGTGACCTTCGCCTCGACCCCCGGCGGCACGAAGAGCGCATCGAGCTCGTGGACGTCACCGCCGCGGCCCAGCTCGCCCCACCCGAGCCGGTGCGCGGCCCGGCGGCGGAGGTCGGCCGAGCTGAAGCTGACGGTGCCGACCACCGGTGCGTTCTCCGCCCCAGCTGCCTCGAGGCTCCGTGGGTTCCAGACGAGGAGCACCGAGGCCAGCAACAGGCACCCCAGCGCCACTGCCGCGATCATCCAGTCGCGGTCGCGGGGAGTGGCGGCCAGCGTGCTCACGGCCGTTTCTTCGCGCCCGGGGTCAGCTCGGCGACCACCTGGGAGAGCCGGACCTTCAGCTCTTCGCGGCGGCGCAGCTCCTCGGCGGAGTCGAGCGCGGCGAGCACCGCCTCTTCGATCGCCTTGAGGCTCTTGAACGGTTTGGCGAGGTAGCCGTTGAGGCGCTCGGGGCCGAGCGCGAACGGCTCGGGGAACGCGGTGATGAGGATCACCGCCAGCGAAGGGAAGCGACGGCGGGCCTCGACGATCACCTCGCCGCCGTGCATCCGGGGCAGGTTCTTGTCGACGATGATCAGATCCGCGGTGAAGGTGTCGAGCACCACCAGCCCATCTTCTCCGGTGGCGGCGGTGCGCACCTCGTACCCTGCCCGCACCAACACCTTCGCGACCAGCTCGTTGATCTCGACGTCGTCATCGATGACCAGGACCCGTTTCATTGTCCCCGGGAAGCCTTGATTGCCCCGTCGCAGGTGCCGAGGATGTCGAGGATACCGAATGGCTTGGTGACGTAGCTGAAGACGCCGAGGTCCTTCGCCGAGCTCTTCGTCTCGGGCGTGGGGAAGCCGGTGATCACGATCGCCTGAAGCCTTGGAAGTTGGGTGCGCGCCAACCGCAGCACCTCGAGCCCGTCGATGCCGGGCAGGTTCTTGTCGGTGATGATCAAGTCATACGACTGCTTCGAGAGCAGCAACAAACCCTGCTCGCCGTTGTCGACGAGAGTCACCGTGTGGCCGGCGCGGGTGAGGACCCGCTCGAGGAGGAGCCGGGCGGACTTGTCGTCGTCGATGACGAGGACGTTTCCCGGGATGCGTGCAGCGGTGGGGGAGGTCATTTTTGCGCGGGCGGAGCATAGCCGAATCGGGGCAAGCTCCTTGGGCTTTGAGCAGCCCCGGAAAACCGACGGCGGGCGACGACGAGCGGGCGCTGGCGCGCTTCGGCTACGCCCAGCAACTGCTGCGCTCGATGGGTGGCTTCTCCAACTTCGCCCTGAGCTTTTCGATCATCAGCATCCTCACCGGGGCGGTGACGCTCTACGGCCACGGCCTGCGCTTCGGCGGCCCGCTGGTGATGAGCCTTGGGTGGCCGCTGGTGGCCGTGTTCACCGTCTTCATTGCGCTCTCTTTGGCCGAGCTCGCTTCGGCGTTCCCCACTGCGGGGGCGCTCTACCACTGGAGCGCGCTGCTGGGCGGCCCCGCGGCCGGCTTCTTCACCGCGTGGCTCAACACCGTGGGGCAGTTCGCGATCACCGCCGCGATCGACTACGGGCTGGCCGAGTTCCTCGTGCCGATGCTCGGCCTGCCGCCGCAGCGGAGCACGGTGCTGCTCGTCTTCGCTGCCCTGCTGCTGTCGCACGGGCTGCTCAACCACCTCGGGGTGCGGACGGTGGCGTTGCTCAACGTCTTCAGCGCCTGGTACCACCTGGCCGGGGTGGTGCTGCTGGTCGGCGCGCTCGCCTTCCTCGCGCCGATGCAGCCGGTGCAGTTCCTGCTCACCTCGTTCACCACCGAGGCCTACCCGCGGCAGTACGCCTTCCTCGTCGCGCTGCTCCAGGCGGGGTGGACCTTCACCGGCTACGACGCCTCGGCCCACGTCAGCGAGGAGACGCACGACCCCAGCCGCAACGCGCCCAGGGGCATCGTCTTCTCGGTGGTGGTGAGCGCGCTCGCCGGGTGGGTGATGCTCGTCGCGGTGACGCTGGCGATCGGCGACCTCGAGCTCACCGCTTCGCAGGACAACCCGTTTCTCCACGTGCTCAAGACGTCGATGCCCGGCGTCGGGTCGGCGCTGGCCTGGGTGGTCATCGGAGCGATGTGGTTCTGCGGGCTGGCGAGCGTCACCAGCAACTCCCGGATGCTCTTTGCCTTCGCCCGCGACGGCGGCCTCCCGTTCTCTGCTGCGCTGGCCAGGGTCTCGCCAAGGTGGAAGAGCCCGTGGGTGGCGGTCTGGGCCTCGGTGGGGATGGCGTTGTTGATCGCGCTCTGGGCCGACGCCTACTCGGTGATGGCGGCGCTCTCCACCGTCGCGCTGTACCTCTCCTACGCATTTCCGATTGCGCTCGGCCTGTGGGCGCGGCGCACCGGGAAGTGGAAGGAGCGGGGCCCTTGGAACCTGGGTCGGTGGTCGACGCCGGTGAACCTCGTGGCCCTGGCGTGGGTCGCGGTGATGACGGTGCTGATGAGCCTGCCGCCCAACCCGCTCGCCGGGCTCACCCTCGCCGCGACGATGGCGGTGCTGGGGCTCGTCTGGGTGTTCGCGATGCGCCGTTGGTTCAAGGGTCCGCAAGGGCTCAAAAGCAGGGTAGGGTAAGCGCCTTTAATCAACCGCATCAGGGGACCATCCAATGAGAGTGACCCTCGTTCACCCGGCTGGATACAACTGCCAGCCCGGTCAGCCGGACTTCACGGTGCTGGCGAACCGGATGGCGCCAATCGGGATCATGCAGCTGTCGTCGTGGCTCGAGAAGCATGGCCACACCGTCTTCCTCCATGACGCGCTCGGCCCCAAGGCGCCGGTCTCGCTCGAGGCCAACTTCGAGCTCGTGATGGCGACGAACCCGGAGCTGGTCGGCTTCTCGACGACCACCTCGGCGTTCCTCGACGGCTACGACATGGCGACGATGATCAAGAAGCGCCGCCCCGAGGTGAAGATCGTCTTCGCCAACGTGCACGTCTCGTCAGTCGGGGCGCCGCTGCTGACGCACTTTCCCAACATCGACTACCTCTGCATGGGAGAGGGCGAGGGCTGCCTGCTCGACCTCGCCGACGGCAAGCCGCTCAAGGACGTAGCGAACCTCATCTGGCGCGACGGTGACCAGCTCATCACCAACCCACGGCGCGCGCGCATCGGCAACCTCGACGAGCTGCCCTTTCCTTCCTACGAGAAGCTGCTCGGGTTCCCGTCCGGGTACCACCTGCCTCCGTTCAGCTACAAGAAGCGGTGGGGCGCGACGATGATCACCAGCCGCGGGTGCCCCTTCACCTGCTCGTTCTGCGACCGCACCGTCTTCGAGGGCAAGTACAAGCACCAGAGCAAGGAGTACATCTGGGAGCACATGCGGTACCTGCGCGACCGGTTCGGCGTGCACCACATCAACATCTACGACGACCTCTTCACCGCCAGCCGCAAGCGCCTGGTGGAGCTGCTCGAGCACCTCGCCGCCAAGCCGCTGGGAATGAACTTCAACGCCGCGGTGCGCGCGGGCGATCTCGACCCCGAGCTGCTCAAGCTCTTCAAGAAGGCCGGCGCGCTGCAGGTGTCGATGGGCGTCGAGTCCGCCGACCCGGGGATGATGGAGCGTCACAAGGCGGGCATCACCCTGCCGGAGGTCCGCTCGACGGTGAAGATGATTCACGACGCGGGGCTCCGGGCGAAGTGCCTGTTCATCTTCGGACTCCAGGGCGAGACGCCCGAGAGCATCATGAAGACCAGCGAGTTCATCAACTCGCTCGACGTCGACGAGATGAACATGACGAAGTTCACCCCGTTCCACGGGGCGCCGAGCTGGAACGAGTGCATCAGCGGCGAAGAGGGCACCTTCCACGAAGACTGGCGGCTGATGAACTGCCTCAACTTCGTCTACAAGCCGCACGGCTTCGAGTCGGTGCAGCAGATGGAGACCCTCTACAACAAGGTGGTCACCAGTTTTTACCGGGGCAGGCAGTACCACCGCCGCTTCGCCAGCCACCTGTGGGACCACAAGTGGACGCTATGGCACATGGTGAAGAACTTCTGGGGCTTCTTCCAGGCGTACCGGCACTTCAAGCCCGACTCGAAGGATCTGAACAACTACGGCGGCTGGCCGGCGCTGCACCCGGCGCAGCCGCCCGCGCAGCTGCCCCCCGCGAAGTCCAACGAGCCGCCCCGCCGGTTCGCCGGCGCCAAGTGGTCGAGCACGCCGAAGCCGCCGGTGGTCAAGGCGCCGCCCGCGCTGCCCGCGGTGGCCGCCGCGCCGCATGAGCACCCGCACGACCACGGCCACGCGTAGTCAGCGGCCGTTCTGCTGCAGAAACGCCCGCAGGTCCTCGTTGAACTCGGCGGGGGCCTCGAGCGGGTAGTAGTGGCCAACCTCGGGCACGAGCTTGAACTGCGCGCCAGGAATGTCCGTCGCCAGCTGCTTCACCGCCTGCGGAGGCATCGACTGGTCCTCGGCTCCGGCGATCACCAGCGCCGGGATGCGCAGCGTCTTCAGCCGTGCGGTCACATCCCAGTCGAACAGGCCCCTGGGGTCCTCGGCGCAGGAGAGGAAGACCTCGGGCGAGAAGTTGTCTTCGACGCGCCAGGCGTTGGCGAGGAAGGAGCAGACCTCGCGGCGGTCGCGCTGGGTGCGCGCCGACACCGAGCGCTCGAGCATCGCGTCGAAGGCCGCCTCGAAGTCGTCTCGGTAGGCCTTCCGCGCCTCGGCGGGAACGAACGGCGCGAGGTTCGTGGTGCCGCTGACCGCCACCAGCGCGCCGACCCGCCCGGGGGCGTCGAGGGCGGTCGCGAGCGCGGCCATCGCGCCCAGTGAGTTGCCGACCAGCGTCACGTTGCCCGCCGCCGCATCGTTCATCACCGCCAAGACGTCTTCGCCCAGCTCGTCGATGCCGTAGCCGCTGCCTGGCTTGCCCGACAGGCCGTGGCCGCGCAGATCGAGGGTGATGACCCGGTGCTCGGCGGCAAAGGCGAACAACTGCTGCGACCAGAAGTACCGGCTGGTGGCGATGGGATGAACGAAGACGATCGGCGACCCGCGTCCGTGGGATTCCCAGTAGAGATTGACGCCGTCGCGTTCGACGAAGGGCATGGGGCGGCGGACCCTACCGCCGAGCAGGAGCCGGCGCTTCCATCGTCTTTGAGGACCCCGGCTGCTGCGAGCGGAACTGAAACCCCGGGGCGGCGGCGGTGGGGTTAGTTGCAGCTGACAGCCGCGGCCGCGTCTCCGCTCACCATTGGCGCACGGTACAGGCTGTAGCGCCCCCCCGGCTCGGTCGGGTCGCGCGCAGCCGGGCAGCGGAAGCTGACGGTGTTGGGCGCGGCCGAAGCGCTGGTGGTGGCCAGCGCGTCCTGGAAGGTGCAGGCGGTGCCGGTGCCGAGCCTGGCGCTCGCCTCGCAGACGCGGACCACCTGGGTGGGCGCCCCGGAGGCGGTTCTGCAGCCCAGCGTCACCTGCGTTCCCGGAGTGCAGGTGCGCACCGCGGTCTCGGTGAAGCCGCAGTTGCGCAGCGGGCCGCTCTGGTCGCGGGTGCAAGGAGAGGTGACGAAGCCTCCGGTGGCGGGCACGGCGACGGGCACCGAGAGCAGCTCGTTGGCGAGCGTGCCGTTCGCG
>JAYVRT010000607.1:0-1564 GCA_043776025.1 Archangiaceae bacterium
AGTGGACCCTGGAGGTTTCGAACCTCCGACCCCTACCGTGTCAAGGTAGTGCTCTACCACTGAGCTAAGGATCCTCTAAAGCGCGGCGGGTTTACGTGCTCGCGTTCCACACTGTCAAGGACGAGAACGGCAGCGAAGTCTGACCCATGAGCCTCCTTCCCGATTCGGCCAGCTTCGAGGAGCGGGTCCAGGACTGCTTCACCGCGTACCGGGGCCGGGGGGTGGAGCTGTCCGCCCTCGACGCCGAGCTGGTCGACGCCTGGGCCCAGAGCGGCGCGCCCTTCGAGGTGGTGGCCCGGGGCTTGAGGAAGGCGGCGGAGAACGCCCGGTGGGACGCTCCGGAGTCCGGCGGAGGCCTGCAATCGCTGCGCGCCTGCCGCCGCACCGTCGACGCCGAGATCTCCAAGTGGGCGACCTTGAGCGCCGGCAAGCACGAGGGCGCCCCCGTGGCTGAAGAGGAAGAGCTCCACCTGGTGCGCCACAAGAAGCTCAAGGCCGCGCTGCGGAAGATTGCCCGCGGGGCCGCCCCGGTGGCTGCCGCCGCCGCCCGGTTGGAGCAGCGGCTCCCCTCACCGGCCGACTTCTCCGCCGCCGAGCGGGCCGAGGCGCTGGCCTACGCGGTGATGACCCGGGCCCTGGCGTGGAATGAAAGGCGAGCCCTCTTGCATCAAGCCCGTCGCCTCGTGCAGAACGCTCAGCCCGTCTCGGCCCACGCCGTTCGTGAGTCGATCCGGTTTCATCGCGCGGCCGCCCTCAAACGCCTGCTCAACCTTCCGTCCTTCTGGTGAACGCCACCGTGTCCAGCACCTGCCAGGCCCCCGGGTTCATCGTCGAGCGCCTCGGCGATCACAGCATCGCCCGCCCCGAAAACCGGATCGAAGACTGCAAGTTCTGCAACGGCCTCGGCCTGATCTCCCAGACGATCACCGACAATGGCCGAAAGTACGAGGTGGCCTCTCCCTGCGCGACCGCGAAGCTCAAAGGCCGGCTGCAGCTGTTCAATGACGCCCACCTGCCCGCTGTGCACGCCCAGGCGACCTTCGAGTCCTTCAAGCCCTACGGCAACGAGCAGGACTACGCGCTGCGCACCGCCCGCGCCTTCGCCCTGGGCTACCCGCAGACCAAGGGGTTCGTCCTCTCCGGACCCGTCGGCACCGGCAAGACGCACCTGCTCGCCTCGGCGCTGAAGTTCGTCACCATCGAGAAGGGCGTGCGCGCCGCGTACATCGAGATCTCGCTGCTGTACGCGACGATCCGCCGCGGCTTTCACGAGGGGAAGAGCGGCGGAGAGATCATCGGCCCGCTCTCACAGATCGACGTGCTCGCGATCGATGAGCTGGGCAAGGGCCGCGGGAGCCCGTTCGAGCTGGAGACGCTCGATGAGCTGATCGCCCGCCGCTACAACGCCGGCAAGGTGACGATCTTCGCCACCAACTTCTCGCTGCGCCCGCCCGAAGAGAAGCGGGCGGGGGGTTACGCCAGCACCGAGGAGACCAAGGCCGAAGGCAAAGACAGCAAGCTGCTGTGCGACCGCGTCGGAGAACGGATCTACAGCCGGCTCTGC
>JAYVRT010000608.1:0-4965 GCA_043776025.1 Archangiaceae bacterium
CGGTGTGGCTGGTGCTCGTGGCGCGGCGACTGTCCCACCTCGCGGTGAGCGCGCGGTTGGCGCCACCAAGTTCGGACGCGGTACCAGCCGCCTGATGCCGACACCCGTCGGCCTTGCCTCTGCACTGGAGCGTCGAGGGCATGCACCCGTCGCTGCGCGCTCAAGGCCGACCTTCCGTTGAAGCCGCCGCCCTCGGTGTTCTCGGAGCAGGCGGACAACGCGATCCAGCTTGGCGCCTCTCCTTGCAAGGCGCCTGGCTGACTCAAGGCCCGTTGGCGTTGGTCTTGAGCCGAATCGGGAGCACGGTGATCGTCAGCAGGTAGCGCGCGTGGACGTCGGAGCTGAAGTCGATGAGGTGATCGCCGATGCCCGACATGTCGGCCGAACGCTCGACGTGGCCCACCGCGTCCTGCTCGCCGAGCAGGGTTCGGCCGGAGATGGTGATGCGGGTTCGGGTGCGGCAGCGGTCCTCGAAGAAGTTGATCGCCGTCTCGACGCCGGCGGAGCCGACCTCTTCGAGCCGCAGGCCGACCGTCACCGTCGAGGGCTCGAACACCTGGACGCCGATCAACCGCTCTCCGGGGAACCGGCCTTCGATGTAGCTCTGGTCGCCGAGCAGGCAGCCGGCGATCCGGTCGCAAATCGGCCACTGCTGGCTGCAGCTGTCGGCCACCCGGTTGGCGAGGAAGGCTTCCCGCTCACCCCCGCAGCCCGCAAATATCGCGGCGGACGCGACGAGCCCGAGGAGGTGGGCTAGAAACCGCGGCATGAACCGTCTCGTTCCCATTCTCGCGCTCGGCATCATCGTCTCTTCGTTCGGCTGTGGGAAGCTGTCGCTTCCGGAAAAGCCCGTGCTGATCGTCGACCGCGCGTCGCTCGGTTTCGGCCAGGAGTTTGGTTCCTGCACCCGCATCGGGACGGTGCCCCAGGACTCGATCAAGGTCGAGAACGGTGGCCTCGACGACCTGATCATCAGCAGCGTGACGTACAGCGGCGACGGCGCCTTCGCGATCAACGGGCCCCCGAAGACCACCCTGGCGAGCAAGCAGTTCAGCTTCATTCAGGTCCTCTTCACCCCGACCTCCGAGAAGATCTACAACGGCAGCTTCGAGATCGACTCCAACGCCGCCCCCACCGACGGCGGAGGGCCGAAGAAGATCATCACCGTCAGCGGCCGGGGCTGCATCGTCGTCAGCGACGGCGGGTAATCGGCGCTCGCCGCGTCTTCACTGCGCGAACTTGCACCCAGCGTCGGGCCCAGACGGGCAGCTCTTCGTGCCGCCGTCGACGCCGTAGGTCTGCGGGTACGGGGCCAGGCTCTGGCGGACGCGGTAGTTGATCGGCTCGTTGCTGACGCGGTCGACCGCGCCGACCTTGAAGGTGAAGTGCCCGGTCGACATGAACCGGGGCTCGATGCAGAAGCAGCCCAGCGGCTCGGCGGTGATGGTGGTGACCCCGGCGGCGGTGGCGAGCTTCCACTGGTGGCCGCGGTCGCTCTGGACGTTGGAATACCAGGGCCCGGTGGTGTCGCCGCTGTACGCCAGCACCCGCTCGACCGAGCTGCAGCCGCCGTCCGCGGCCGTCGGCCCGGTGCAGAAGCCGACCTCGAGAGCGAGCATCCCCGGAGGGCTCCCGCCGTCACCCGGGAAGATGTCCCACTGCAGCGCCCAGGTGCGATCCATCGGCGCTGGGACGCCGGCGAAGGTCATCTCGAACCGGTCGAAGTCGTTGGGCACCGCGTCGTAGTCGTTGCCCGCGCGGATTCCCTCACCCCGATCGATCTGGTTGTCGATGACGCGGCCGTAGCCGAAGGACAACGTGCCCGTCACCTCACCCGGCGCCGCGGGCACCGGGAAGCTGGCGTTCTGAGAGATGACCGTCGACTGGGTCTGGTACGGCAGCGCGGCGCGCGCGGTGTCGTCGGGGTCGGCCTCGTAGGCGAAGTTGATCGTGTACTCGACGTCGTCGGCGTAGTCGTTTCCGTCGTCCTGGACGAAGAAGTAGTAGCGGGCAACGCCGGCGTGGGCCGTGACGGGGATCGCGCCGACCATGTTCTTCAGGTTCTTGAACAGCGAGTCCTCGTTGCGCTCCGCCCAGGTGCACCAGGGGGGATCGAGCTTGGTGCACAGGCCTTCGACGAGGCTCTGCGCCGCGGCGCTCCCCTCGTAGCCTTTGGGGCAGATGGGGCTGGGGTTCTTGCAGTTGTTCTGGCGGTCGCCGACCGTCGCGCCCTGCGTGACCTCGGTGATGATTCGCAGCTGGCGATCGGAGGCGAGCGCCAGCGGGGGGAAGCGGCCGGCGGTGGGCGACACCGTCAGGCGGTAGCGGAGCACGCCGGCGTTGGCGCTGCCGGCGAGGTCGAGCGCGAAGACGTCGGGGTCGGGCACGTAGGCGAGCCGGCCGGTGAAGCTGGTGCTCGAGCCGTACGCCATCGGGACCACCTTCGGCGCCGCGATCGAGTCGTTGGGCTCGTTCACGTCGAGGTCGTCCATGATCTGCAGGTCGACCTTGTAGATCATCCGCAGATCGCCCGGCGTCACCGAGGTCATGTTCGGCGGCTTGTAGCCGGTGATGACCAGGGTGTACTTGCCGGCCGTCACCAGGCGAGCAGTGGCGAGGTCGACCGGGATGAAGGCGTTCTTCGCCTGGCCCTCGGCCACCGGCGTCCCCGCGGGGTCGATCAGCGTGTAGCCGACGCGGAAGGGCGGCTCCGGCATCAGCCGGGTGTTGCAGGTCGCGGCGCCGACGGTGGCGCAGGCACCGGTGATGTGGAGGTAAAGAATCTTCCGGCCGCCGGGCGCGGTGAAGCTGAACTTGTCGACGTCGTCGTCGGTGGCCAGCGCCCCATACGCGGTGCCGATGAGCGGGCTGGCGCCGGTGAGCGGGATGTCGGTGGGCACCACGTCGTTGGGCTCGTTCTGGTCCGGGTTGTCGATCACCTCGGCCTTCACCTGGTAGGGGTTGCGGTTGTCGACCGCCGGCTTCTGCGCCGCGCCCTCGTCGGACAGCAGCACCAGCAGCTTCGTGTTCGCCTCGCCGTAGGGAAAGATGATGTCCACCGGACGCGGTGCGCCGGCGCCGTGCTGGTCGATTTTCCGTGCGAGGTTGGTGGTGCCGTCTTCCTTGAGCACCGAGACTGCGAGGTTCACCGGCGTCGCGGGCACCCCATAGCCGGCGTTGATGTGCACCAACGAGCGGGCGGTGACGGCGCCGACCTTGATCACATACCAGTCGAAGTCGACCCCGCCGTCCGCGGCGACCCCGACAAAGCCGAGCTTGCCCGCGTCCGAGCCGAGCACAATCTCGCACTGGGAATCACTGAGCGCTTCCTGCCGGGAATTGCAGACGTCGGGCGGCGGACCCACGCCACCGTCGCACTCATCGACCTCGGGGTCGCACGGCGGCGGGGAAGGACAGCCACAGAGTACGGCGACAACGAGCGCGGCAGGCAGCAGCCAAAGGGTCTTCATCATTTCCTCACACGTGCTCAGGGCCCTGCGGCAGCCTTGCCACACCCGGCCACGAAGTCGCTTTCATTGACACGAATCACGCCGTCCGACGGCAGCTTGATGCCCCCCACCGGGTAGCGCGAGCTGGTGTGGCGGAAGGAGCGAATCAACGTCTTCCCGTTCGCGTTGTCACCCGGCGTCATCGAGGTGGTGATCAAGATGTCATTGAAGCCGCCGCCGCGGCGGAACAGCGGCGCCCCGCCGTCTGGGTTCCCCGCGTCGCGGGTGTCGGGCAGCGTGTTGGCGAGCGAGATGTTGTCCACCCGGAAAGTGAAGCACTGCCGCCCGGCGTCGTCGACCTCGCCGTTGCGCTGCACCGTGTAGCGGTAGGCCTGCGCGGTGAGCTTGGCGTCGTCCACCACCCGCGGGTCCATGTGCATCACCACCTCGTCGCCCGTCTTCAAGCCGTCGTTGTCGGGATCCTGACCGAGGTCCTTGCCCGAGGGCTGAGACTGCATCTGCCACTCGATCGCGTCGGTGATCCCGTCGTCGTCAGAGTCGGACTTGAGCGCGTTGGTGCCGATGATCTGCTCATCGCAGTCGGTGAGACCATCGCAGTCGGAGTCGATGCCGCGCAGCGAGGGCGGGCAGCCGGGGTCGAGGCCACCGCCGTCGGGCAGCGGGATGCCGGCCGGGGTGAAGGTCGGAGCCAGCGGCGGCTGGGGGCCAAGTCTTCGGAAGTGCTCCTCGACGCCGTCGGAGAAGCCGTCGCCGTCGCTGTCCGCGACCCAGGGCAGCGTGCCGGCCACCGCTTCATCGGCGTCGCTCAGGCCGTCGCTGTCGGTGTCGGCCCCGCCGTCCGCGGGCGAATCGGGGGGCGCGGAGAAGTCGGTGACCACCAGCTTGTCGAAGACGTAGGTGCGCCGCGTCTGGCCGAACCGGAAGTTCAAGAAGTTCACCGGCTCGTTGTTGCGGAAGTCCCGGAAGTCGCCGCCGCCCAGCTGCGCCATCCGCTCGAGGCGTTCGGCGTTCTGGTTGATCTGCAGCAGCGGGCAGGCTCCCGGCGGCAGCAGCGGGATTCCGCAGGCGATGTTGGTGTTCGCCGGGAGCATCACCCCGCCGTCGAGGTCGCACACCGAGGAGGCGATCGGCTGGGTGGGGACGAAGACGTGCACGGTGTTGACCCGCACGTCGTCGGCGAGATCCTTCAGCTGGCGGATGCGGCGGACCGCGTCGCCACACAGCAGCTCGTCGTCCTGGTTGTTGGTCGGCTCACCGTCGGAGAGGAAGATCACCGAGTAGCGGGCGAGGGTCTGGTTGTCCTTGCCCATGCCGGCGACGCGCGCCTGGGTGATGTCCTTGCTGATCAGCGCGTAGATTTCCGACAGCGGCTTGACGAAGTCGGTGGAGTCGCGGTTCGGCTGGGTGTTGCCCGCGGTGGTGTAGTTGAGCAGCCGCTGGGTGACGAGGAAGCGCTCGGTGGGGCTCATCGAGATCAGCTGGACGAACTGGTTGC
>JAYVRT010000609.1:0-1560 GCA_043776025.1 Archangiaceae bacterium
CTCGAAGGTGATGGTGATCTCGCCGTTGAAGGGTCCCGCCGGCGGGTCGGCCTTCACGCGGGGTGGCGCGAGCTCGGCGTTCGGCTCGAACACGAGGGGGCCGGGCTTCTGGCCGCAGGAAAACGAGGCGAGGGCAGCGAGCAGGACGAAGTGCAGGAGGCGCATTTTCGGGGCGCATTGGGCTCGCCCACCGAGCGAAAGTCAAACCTCAGCGCTTGATGTCGGCTTCGAGCTTCTGGGCGGTGATCGCGAGCCCGTTCTTCACCTGCTCCGAGACGATGTCGGTGAACTCGCAGGTCGGCGCGAGCGCCTCGAGATCGTCCATGTCGGAGAGCGGGCACTTTCGAGCCGCGAAGCTCACCCGCACGTCCCGAACGTGCTCGTCACCGCGGAGCAGCGTCACCAGGCACTGGGTGAGCACCAGCCCATCGCCGGTGCTCCAGGCGATCCACGGGCCGACGATCACCGAGCTCTCTTCGTTGATGTTGCGAATGCCGCCGCAGTGCTGCTTCGTCGCGGCGAGCGCCCGGGCCCAGGCTTCAGCCGGCGCCTTGGTACTGAAATAGGGCTGCGGCACCGTCCACGTCTGCAGCGCGCAGGAGCAGAGAACCAGCAGCAGCCCAGGCCTCCTCATCGACGCCTCTTCTCGGACAGGTCGCTGTTCACGAGGGGCGAGAAGAAACAGTCCTTCTTCGTGTACTCGTCGAAGGAGAACGCGAAGCGGTAGCTCGCCGCCGAGCGTTGGTTGCAGTCGCTGCGCTCGCAGAACCGGCACGAGACGCCGATGGGCACCGCGTCGCGCTTGAGATCGGTGGTCGGGAGCCCATACGCGAGGTGCTTCGCGTTCTCTGCGTGCGTGCCCAGGCCGATCGAATACGCGGTGCCGCGCACGATCGTACCCTCGATGGGCTGCAGCTGAACCTTGGCGAAGTCGAAGTAGGTCGTGCCGTCGGGCATCGAGGAGTACTGCCGCGTCAGTTGCGAGGGGTTGAGGAAGGCGAGGTGGACGGCCCACTTGCCGCAGTTGCCGGTCGAGGCGAACTTAATGCCGGTGCCCGAGTAGCGCTTGCTGATGTTGCCGGCGATGTCCGTGCGGATGAAGTGGAACGGCAGGCCCTTGCGCTTGGCGTCGGCGAGATTGCACACGCGGTGCGCGACGGTCTCGTAGGTAGTGCCGAAGATCGAGGCGAGCCGCTCGATGTCGTAGCGCGTGCGCTGCACTTCCTTGAAGAAGTCGCCGTAGGGCAGCATCAGCGCGCCCGCGAAGTAGTTGGCCAGGTTCACCTTGATCAGCCGCGGGGTCTCGGCGTGCCTGGTCTTCGCCCCGACGATCCGTTCCACCAGCCGCGTCTTGTCGAGAATGAGGAGCCCCAGGGTCGCGGCGATCTGGAACTTGAGCGGCTGCTCGGTGAGGGTGGGGGACACGTCGAGCAGCTTGTGGTCGAGCGAGAGGCGTCGCACGACCGAGCTGCCCTGCGGCGCCTCCGCGATGCGCGTGACGATGCCGAAGCGCGCCTCGAGCATCTTCATCAGCGTGCCCGAGCCCAGAATGCGCTCGTT
>JAYVRT010000610.1:0-1559 GCA_043776025.1 Archangiaceae bacterium
AAGCGACCTGCGCCGCCTTACCCTTTCTGCGGCGGGGCAGCTGGTCGAGGGTGGCGAGCAGATCGAGACCTTCCTGCCGGACCCGGCCGTCGATCAGCAGCAGCGTCGCCGTGGCGGCGCGCAGCGGCTCGAAGAGGGTGAAGGTGGTGGCGATCATCGCCGCGACCCAGCTGGGGTTGTCGAACGAGGCGAAGCGGTCGACGAAGGTCAGGTCGAGGGCGAAGAGGGTCTTTCCCAGGTACAGGCCCATCGCCACCACCAGGTGGAGGTTGAGGCCCACCAGCAGCTGTGAGAGCCCGCACAGGCGGACCCAGGCGGCGGTGTGGCGCGCGGGACCGAGCAGCTTCGACGCGGTGCCGTAGAGCGCCAGCGGGTGGCCGACGCCGCGCATCGCCACCGCGTAGGCGACGTTCTGCGAGCCGAGGAAGAGGAAGCCGACGCCGAAGGAGAGGCACCAGATGGCCCCGGTGATCAACGCGGTGAAGGCCGCGGTGGTGATCAGGCTCGGGGTGCGCTTGAGCGCGGCGAAGAACGAGCCCCAGGCGCTCGGCTCGCCGGCCCCGAGCACCTGCGCCTGGAGGAAGTGGCAGGCCGCGCCCATCGAGATCGCCCGGAACACCCAGGCGGCGGTGAAGGCGGCGGTGGGGACGAGCACCGCCTGGTGGTGGGAGATTGCTTCGACGAGGACAAAGGCCGCGGCGATGACGCAGGCGCCAGCGGGCAGCGTGAGGCTCCAGACGCCGCTGGAGCGGGCGCACAACCGCAGGGCCGCGTCAAAGAGGGCGATCGTCTGCCGGGGCTTCAGCTCGAGCGCGGGGACGGCCATCAGGAAGAGAAGAGCTTCGCGATCGCCCAGACCGAGCCGAAGAGGAACCCGATCGAGATCACCGCCAGCAGCAGGTTGCCGACGCCCCACTCCCTGCGCTCGACGATCTTCTTCGCCTGCGACAGCCGCGCGCCGAGGCACTTCGCGCAGCGGTTGATCCCCTCGAACTGGGTGGTGCACTCGGCGCAGATGACGTTGCGGCACTCGACGCAGATCCCCAGTCCCGCGCGATCGGGATGGTAGAAGCAGCGACCCGAGCTAGAGATCATCGGCTCGGCAGTCTACAGCTCGTCGAGGAATTCGTCGTTGTAGGTGAAGCGCCCGAGCCGCTTGACCAGGGCCTCCATCGCCTCGACCGGTTTCACCGAGAAGAGCATCTGCCGCAGCTTCTTCACCTTCTCGTACTCCTTCATCGTGAACAGCTTCTCCTCTTTGCGGGTGCCGGACTGGGCGATGTTGATCGCCGGCCAGACGCGCCGTTCGGCGAGGAGGCGGTCGAGGGTGACCTCGCAGTTTCCGGTGCCCTTGAACTCCTCGAAGATCACCTCGTCCATCCGGCTGCCGGTGTCGATCAGCGCGGTGCCGATGATGGTGAGCGAGCCCGCCTCCTCGGTGGCGCGGGCGGCGCCGAACAGCCGCTTGGGCCGCTCGAGGGCGCGGGAGTCGACGCCGCCGGTCATCGTCCGGCCGGAGGACTCGACCTCCTTGTTGAAGGCGCGGGCGACGCGGGTGA
>JAYVRT010000611.1:0-4943 GCA_043776025.1 Archangiaceae bacterium
GCGGCCGGGGGGGCCACCGGCGCGGGCGCCAGGCGCGGCGCGGGGCGCGCTCGAAGGGGCGGGGCGGGCACCCACCGGACGGGGCGCCACCGACCCCACCGCGCGCGGCGAGACCGGGCCCACCGGGCTGACCGGGCGGGGCGCGACAGGCCTGGGCGCGACACTGCTGGCCGCGACGGCGGTGGGAGTGACAGTGCTGGGAGTCACCGCGCTGGGAGTCACCGCGCTGGGAGCCACCGCGCTGGGTGTCACCGCGCTGGGCGTCGCCACCGGGCGCGGCGCGTCGGCAGGCCGCCGCACGACCTCGACGGGTACGGATTTCCCCCCTTTGGGACGATCGCTCACGGTGCCGCTGCCCCCTTCAAACTGTCAGTGAGGTCGACGTACCAGCGGTCCTGGACCTTGACCATCTTCTGTTCGCGTTTGGCGCCGCCTTCGGTGACCTCGAGCACCGCCACCGTCGCATCGGCTCTGAGCACTTTCACCTCGCCCGTCGCCTGCACCTTCACTCCAGAGACGAACGTGAGCAGCTTCGGGTCGTCCTTGATCGCGCCCTTCGACGCCGCCGCCACCGCCTTGCTCTGCGCCTCGAGCTGCGCGCGCGTCTGCGCCGACAGCGAGTCCCAGCCGGTGGCGAGGTCTCCGCGCTTGAGCGCCAAAGAGAAGAGCCGATACGCCTCGTCAGGGGTGTCGAAGCGATCAGCGCGGCAGCCGGCGACGCACCCCAGCACCGCGAGGAAGAGCATTTGCCTGGGCATCTGACTGAGTCGAGTAACGCGCATCGGAGACCGGTTCAATCATAGGACGGCATTGTGGCGGCGCGATCAATGGCGGCGCGGGTTTTGACGCGTCAGCGCTCGTGTTGCTGGACCTGGTTCCGCCCGTTCTGCTTCGCGGCGTAGAGGCACTCGTCGGCGGCGGAGACAAGCGCGTCCTGGGCATCGATGCCCGGGGAAGGGTAGGTGGCGACGCCGATCGAGGCGGTGCACCGGACGTCGACGGTCGGCTTGCCGGGCGCGGAGAAGGGCAGCTTCAGCGCCTCGACTCCCTGTCGGACGCGCTCGGCGGCGCGGCGGGCCTCCTCGGGCGAGGTCTCCGGCAACAATGCCACCAGCTCTTCACCCCCGTAGCGGGCGAGGACGTCGACGTCCCTCAGCACCTTGCGCGCGACCATCGCCACCTCTTTGAGCACCAGGTCTCCAAAGGGGTGGCCCCAGCTGTCGTTGACCTTCTTGAAGTGATCGATGTCCAACAACAGGCACGACAGCGGCGAGCGGTAGCGGTTGGACCGGGTGAACTCGGCGACCAGCCGCTCTTCGAAGTGGCGGCGGTTGGTCAGGCCGGTGAGGCCGTCGGTGCGCGACAGTTCGAGCAATTCCTGGCGCTTCTGATCGAGCTCGCGGTTGGCGCGATCGAGCTGGTTGTTCTTCTCGATCAGCGTGTCCTGCAGCCCCTTGAGCCTGAGCATCGACTTCACCCGGGCCGACAGCTCGAGCAGGTCGAAGGGCTTGGTGAGGTAGTCGTCGGCACCCAGCTCGAGTCCTTCGACCTTTCCCCCCTTGCCGCTGCGCGCGGTCATCAGGATCACCGGGAGGAAGCCGAAGCCGCTCTCGGACTGGTTGGCCTTGACGATGCGGCAGACCTCGACGCCGCCCAGCCCAGGCATCTCGACGTCCATCAGCAGCAGGTCGGGCCGGTGCTCGCGCAGCGCGGTCAGCACCTGCGCCCCGTCGTGGGCTTCGATGAAGCGGTATCGCTGGGCCGAGAGGTGCTCGCGGATGCGGGAGACGATCGCGTGATCGTCATCGGCGATCAGCACCAGCCGGCCTTCGAGAGCGCCCGGCGTCGGGTCGACGCGGCGGGCGATCTCCAGGGTGCGCGTGCGGCGGGTCGCCATTTGAAGGCGCACCTTAACCGGTTAGCCCACTCAGGGGCGAAGCAGCCGGGCGCGGTACACCGGCTCGCCCGAGGCGAGGTAGCGCCGCTCGCGGGTCGAGGGGACCTCGTCGGGATCGTACGGGTGAAACACGCCGGCCCCGAGCGGGTTGACGAAGCCGGCGCCCTCGAGAATCGCGAGCATCTGCCGCGCGCGGTCTTCGACGTCGGTGCGCATGTCGAAGCGCCCGCCGGGCATCAGCAGCTCGAAGAGGAAGCGCGAGAACTCCGGCTGGACCACCGCCCGCTTCTGGTGCGCGCGCTTCCACCACGGGTCGGGAAACTGCACGTGGATCACCGAGAGCGAGCCCTTGGCGAACAGCTGGGGAATTTCGGTGCGGGCGTCGGCCTCGATCACCTTCAGGTTCGGCGTCTGGTTCTTCTGCGCCCGGAAGGCGACCTCGCGTGCGAACTTCTTGCGCCACTCGAAGGCGACGTAGCGCACCTGGGGAAACCGCTTGGCGTAGCCGAGGGCGAAGCCGCCGGCGCCGCAGCCGATCTCCAGCTCCAGCGGCCCGGTCGAGCCAAAGACCGCCGCCCAGTCGGGAGGCGCCTTGAGGCCGACGAACTCGGCGCCGGCGGGGAGCGGTCTGAGCGGGATGCGGGACATGAAGCGCGTAAGGTATAGCTGTGGCGATGAAGGTCCATGCCTCTTTGGCGGCGGCGGCACAATCGGGAGAGCTCGCCGGCGCGGCGGTGTGCCTGGGCAACTTCGACGGAGTGCACCTGGGGCACCGGGCGCTGATCGATGAGGCCCGCGCACTCGGCGTCGCGGGCGCGATCACCTTCCTTCCCCACCCGGGCAAGGTGCTCCAACCCGAGCTCGCCCCCCGGTTGATCACGCTCCAGCCGCGCAAGGCCGAGCTGCTCGAGCAGGCGGGGCTGCAGCAGCTGGTGGTGCAGCCGTTCGACCTGGCGTTCGCTCGGACCCCGGCCGAGGCGTTCGAGACAGCGCTCTTCGAGGCGCTCAAGGTGAAGGCAGTGGTGATCGGCGCCGACTTCACCTACGGCCAGAAGCGGTCGGGGACGGTGCAGACGCTGACCCCGGCCGCCGCCCGGCGTGGCGCGCAGGTGGTGGTGGTGCCAGCGGTGACCGTCGATGGCGTGGTGGTCTCTTCGAGCAAGGTCCGGGAGTACGTGCTCGAGGGGCGGGTCGAGGCGGCGCGGCGGCTGCTGGGACGCACGTTCGATCTCGACGGCGCGGTGGTGCCAGGGCAGGGCCGGGGTCGCACGATCGGGTTTCCCACCGCCAACATCGACACCCAGAACGAGCTCCGGCCGGCGGCGGGCGTCTACGCGGTGCGCGCGAGGGTGCTCTCGGGTGCGGCCGAAGAGCCGTGGCGCGGCGGGGCGGCCAACATCGGCGTGAAACCCACCTTTGGGGGCAATGAGGTGACGATCGAGGCCCACCTGTTCGACTTCAGCGGCGATCTCTACGGGAAGCGGCTGCGGGTGGAGTTCCTCGAGCGGCTCCGGGCGGAGCAGCGTTTCAGTTCGGTGGCGGAGCTTTCCGGGCAGATCGCACGGGATCTCGACAAGGCGCGGGAGTCAGTCGCGCGGCTTTGAGGCGGGAAGTCCTTTGACAGGGTTTTGGGTGGGTGCTCGAATCGCCACGCTTTTCCCTTTGAAGTTTCCAACGAGGCGCACAAGCACATGTCCGGCCGTCTGGGTGAACTGCTCGTCCGCGAGAACCTCATCTCCGTTCAGCAGCTGAGGAAGGCGCAAGAGGAACAACAGAAGTCCGGGGCCCGAATCGGCACCGCGCTGATCAAGACCGGCGCGATCGAGGAGTCGAAGCTCACTGACTTCTTGAGCAAGCAGTACGGCGTGCCGGCGATCAACCTGAAGGACTTCGACATCGACCCGGAGATCATCAAGCTGGTGCCGAAGGACGTGTCGCTCAAGCATCTGGTGATCCCGGTCAACCGCGCCGGCCCGTCGCTGATCGTCGCGATGTGCGACCCGTCGAACATCTATGCCGTCGACGACCTGAAGTTCCTCACCGGCTACAACATCGAGGCGGTCGTCGCCTCCGAGCCGAGCATCCGCGACGCGATCGAGCGGTACCACGCGGAGAAGGGGCCTTCGCTCGACGACATCGTCAACGAGACCGCCGACGACGTCGAGCTGGCGGTCGACGAGGCTGATGGGAACATCGAGGAGATGGCGAAGGCGGCCGACGACGCTCCGGTCGTCAAGCTCGTCAACCTCATCCTCAAGGACGCGATCGGCAAGGGGGCCTCGGACATCCACGTCGAGCCCTACGAGAAGGACTTCCGGGTGCGCTTCCGGATCGACGGCGAGCTCTACGAGGTGATGCGCCCGCCGATGCGGCTGCGCAACGCGATCACCTCGCGTCTGAAGATCATGGCGTCGCTCGACATCTCCGAGCGCCGGCTGCCCCAGGACGGCCGGATCAAGATCAAGCTCGGCGGTGGCAAGGAGATGGACTTCCGGGTCAGCGTCTGCCCGACGCTGTTCGGCGAGAAGGTCGTGATGCGGTTGCTCGACAAGTCGAACCTCCAGCTCGACATGACCAAGCTCGGCTTCGAGCCCGAGCCGCTCAAGTGGTTCAAGGACGCGATCGATCGCCCCTACGGGATGGTGCTCGTCACCGGCCCGACCGGTTCGGGGAAGACGACGACGCTGTACTCGGCGCTCGCGATGCTCAACGAGCCGTCGACCAACCTCTCGACGGCCGAAGACCCGGTCGAGTTCAACTTCGCGGGGATCAATCAGGTCCAGATGCACGAGGACATCGGGCTCAACTTCGCCGCCGCCCTCCGCAGCTTCCTCCGCCAGGATCCGGACACGATCATGATCGGGGAGATCCGCGACTTCGAGACGGCGGAGATCGGGGTGAAGGCCGCGCTCACCGGCCATCTGGTGCTCTCGACGCTTCACACCAACGACGCGCCGGGCACGATCAGCCGCTTGCTCAACATGGGCATCGAGCCGTTCCTGGTCACCGCCTCGCTGAACCTGATTCTCGCCCAGCGCCTTTGCCG
>JAYVRT010000612.1:0-4939 GCA_043776025.1 Archangiaceae bacterium
CCTGCTCGAGGGCCTCAGCGGGGAGGACGAGCTCAAGCAAGTCAGCGAGGACCTGACGATGCGTCTCGATGAACTTGGTGTCGACCCCTTCGATCTCCAGCTGCCGGCGGTAGAGCCCCGAGCGCGGGCGGCGCACGAACCACTGGAGCACCAGAATGAATCCGCCCCAGTGGGCTTCGTGCTCCAGCACCTTCAGCGGCCGCGCTCCGATCCACTCCGCCAGGACGGGAAAGAGCGCGACGGTCTGTTCCCAGAGCGCCCCGAACCGCTCTGCGGCGCGCGTCTTTCCGATGAGCCGCAGCGCGGCGGCCTCGGTCGGGATCAGCACCCGGCCGGGGACCTGGTTGGCGCCGAGCTGTCGGTGATCGACCTCGTCGAACTCGAGGACGTAGCCGTGCTCGCGGCTGCCTTCCTCGAGCGCGCGGATCCATCGGCGCACCTCGTCGAAACGCTCGCCCAGGTCCCTCGCCGTCGGTCGACGCAGGCGAAGCTGCTTCGGGAAGAGCGCCTCCCCCTGGATGCTGGCGCGCAGAACTTCCCCCCGGTCCCACAGTCGCTGCACCTGGGTGACGAGCTCCGCTGGCGTGGTCCAGGCTGAGGTCGCCATCACGCGCCTCGTCGCGCCTTCTCTTCGCGGTACTCCGTGATCGTCAGGTTTCTCAGCTTCGAGCTCTGGCCGTCGAGGTTCGAGACGAAGCCGACGTTCGCCACGTAGGGCTCGATCACGTGGATCTTCTGCAGCGGGGTGACCACCAGGAGCTGCAGGTTCAGCTTCCAGAAGAGATCGAGCCCGAACTTCGCCGAGTCGTCGGAGCCCCGGCCGAAGGCCTCGTCGATCACCACGAAGCGGAACGACCGTGACTTGCTCTCCCCCCACTCGAGGCCGAATTGGTACGCGAGGCTCGCCGCCAGCACGGTGTAGGCGAGCTTCTCCTTCTGGCCGCCCGACTTCCCGCCCGAGTCGGTGTAGTGCTCATGTTCCCGCTCGTCTTCAGCCCAGCGCTCAGAGGCCGAGAAGGTGAACCAGTTTCGAACGTCGGTCACCTTTCGCGTCCACTTCTGGTCGAGGTCGGTGCTGCCTTCGCGCCCCCGGAAGCGCTCGATGATCTGCTTGACCTGCAGGAACTTGGCCTCGGAGTAGGCCTCGTCGCCTGACCCGGTCAGCGCGCCCTCGGTGCAGGCCTTCAGGTCCATCTGGAAGTCGCGCACCTCGGCGTCCGTGGCGAGGGCGGCCTCCAGTCGAATGAAGCGGCCCTCGTTGAAGTCGATCTCACGCAAGGACTTGTTGATGAGCTCGATGCGCTCGGCGATCTGCACCCGCTCACCCCGCAGCTGGGCCTGGAAGCTCGCCACCTCGTGGATGGTGTTCTCGTTGAGCAGGTCCTTGAACCGCTTCTCGAAGCGCGGAAGATCGTCGGTGCGCAGCGTCAAGAGCATCTTGCGGAACTCCGGGGCCGCTTCGACGCTGGCGTCGGCCTCGCGCGTCTCCACCGGGTAGGTGTTGCGGTAGTCCTGCATGGCCGAGACGATCTTCTGTCCCAGCCTCCCCAGGCGCAGCTCGTCGGCGTCGATGCGGCTCTGGAGCCAGGTGCGCAGCTCGCTCTCGGCACCGTCTGCGGTGTCGACCGTCAAAGAAGGGCTCGCCCCGAATTCGGCGTGCAGGCCTGCGAGTCGCTCAAAGCGGGTCCGCTCCTCCGGCGTGGTGGCGTCGACCAGCGCGATCATTCGCGCCAGGGTGCGCTCGAGCGCGACGCGGAGTGCATCAGCGCGGGTGCGCTGGTCGCGTGCCTCGGTGAGCCGGGCGTCGGCGGTCGCCAGCGCCTTCTCGATGCCCCCCAGCTGCTTCTCGAGCGCACGCAAGACGTCAGACGTGCTCTCGAGCGCCTCGAGTTCGGCCGTGAGCCGCTGGAGCGCCGCCACGCTCTGCCGCCAGTCGACGTCGTCGAAGCTCCGGTGGGCGGCGACGGCCTTGAGCGCGTCGAGTTGCTTCCGCAGCCGCTGCTCCTCGTGGGCGGCCCGGCTGAGCGCGGTGGCCGCGTCCTGCGCCTGCCGCTCGATCTCCTGCAGCTCCCGCTCGACCGCGGCGCGCTTCTCGTGGTTCGACCAGCCCAGGACATATCGGGTCCGGTCGTCGACCCGGCCCCGATCATCTTTGGTGTGCATCACGCCGCCGCGTTTCTGCTGACCGCCGCGGGTCAGCCCTTCTTTCTCCCGGCGGAACTCCTCGAGTGACTCGCAGCAGATCGGGTTGAACTGTCGGCCGACCTGGTCTTCCAGCCAGTCAGCGAGCGGCGAGCCGGGCTTGAATTGTAGCTTTCGAACCAGCGAGGCGGGTTGGCTGGAGGGCGTGCGCGGCTGCTTCCCCTCCTTGACCCGGTGGTAGACCAGCCGGGTGCCGAGCTGGGTCTGGTCCACCCATCGAGACACCGCCGCGTAATGCTCGTCGGCGACGAGCAGCGAGGTGCCAAAGCCACGCAGCACGCGCTCGAGGGCGCCCTCCCATGCACGCTCGTCGTCGTGGACCTGCATCAGCTCGCCCGCAAACGGCAGGTGCTCCTCTTCGATGGCCAGCGCCTCGCACAGCCGGGTCCTCACCCGCAACACGTCAGTGGGGATGTTGGACTTCCGCTGCCGCAGCGACTCCGCTTCGGCCGCGAGCGCCTCCCGCTGGTTCTTCAGCTCACGAAACCGGACCTCGTCGTCGATGGACTGCGCGCGCAGCGAGGCCAGGTGGTTGTCGAGAGGGGGTTGGCGTTCGGTGGCCTCACGGACGTTCGACAAGAAACTCTGGGCGTCGGTCGCCACCGGAAGCCCCGCTTGCTGCGCGCTCGCGTCGGAGGCCTCTGCCCGCCGGGCCCGCTCGCGGCGTTGGCGCTCGTGATCGCCGATCTCCTGCTTGATGCGGTCGATTCGCTCGCCGCCGTTTCGCGCGATGTCCTGCTTCAGCCCGTCGCGCTGTGTGTTGAGGTCGGTGCGCTGCGCGTCGGCTTGCGAGACCTCGACCGAGAGCTGGTCGAGCTGAGCGCTGCATTGGGCCAGGCTCTGGCCCAGAAGCTCGACGCGCTGGGCGGCGAACCACGCCTTGAGCGCCTCTCGGCAGGCGCGCTCTTCGCGCACCTTCGCGCTGACGAGCTGCTGCTGGTCGCAATCTTCGACCAGCGGCGTCAGGCGCCGCAACTGCTCCTTGGCTCTGAGCACCGCCTCATGCGCCCGGGTGAGATCGTCGACGTGCGCGACGAGGTTGGCGATGCGCTCCTCGACGGGGAAGGGCTGCAGCATGTGCTGTCGAACGAAGTCGGTGAGGTTGCCGACCGACTTCATCGAGACGGTCTGGTGAAACAGGTCCAGCGCCTGGTCATTCTGAATGCCAAAGCGCCTGCGGAAGGCCGACACGTACGGGGGAAATGAATCGTGGACCTCCTTCGTCACGCCCTTGAGCCGCTTGCGCAGCTCGGAGATGTCGCTGATGGCACAGAAGTGCTCGGCGATGGAGAGCCGCTGGTCGGCGACGACGAACACGCGGGCGGGCTGCCCTTCCTGCTCCCTCATCCAGAACACCTGGGCCAGCGTCACGTGCTGCTGGTAGCCCTCGTTGAAGAAGTGGGCGAGCAGCACTGAGTAGCTGTGCCCGTCGCGCAGCGCCACCGGCCTCGCCCCGGCGCCCACCTCGCTTCGCTCTGCCTTGTAGTGACCCAGGAAATAGGAACGCACCGTGCGCTCGCGGGTCTCGGCGCCAGCGGCCTTGTTGTACGCCACCCGCTGGGGCGCGATGAGGAGCGTGGTCAAGGCGTCGACGATGGTCGACTTGCCCGAGCCGATGTCACCGGTCAGCAGCGAGGTCTCACCGCCCAGCTCGAGGTGCCACACCTTCTGGTCGAAGGTTCCCCAGTTGAGGACCTCGAGGCGTTGAAGGCGGAAGCCCGCCCGCTCGCTGGGTGCGGCGAGGTCGAGCAGATCGGCCTGCTGTGCGTCGCCGGCGGTCACGACGCGGCTTCCTTCGCGGCGGCGTGGGCGCGGTAGGTGGCGAGCAATTCCTCAAGGAAGGACGCGTCGACGAAGGTCTTGAGCAGACGCACCACCTCGTACTCGCCCTCTCGGCCCTTGAGTTGGCGCAGGAAGCCGAGTTCCCGCACCTTGTTGATGTGGCCGGCGATCTGATCGACGAGCCGCGCCTCGTTGGTGGTCTCGCGCAGGAAGTGGCGGAGCAAATCGACGATCTCCTCTCGGCGCAGCACCACTCGCCGGTCGGCCCCTCCGCCGTCGGCCTCTGCGAGCTTCTTGCGCAGCAGCACCAGCAACAGGCTGACCGGGTAGGCGAGCGGTCGCCTCGGAATGAGGCGCGGGAGGTCCTCACCCTCGTCGAGCGGGCGCTGGCGTAGGAGCGCGTAGCCTTCGGCCTCGTCGACCTCGAGCTGGAGGCCGATCACGGCCAGGTGATCGCGAACCCGCGCCTGCTGTGTCAGCAGGTGCTGCCAGTGCCGCTCGTCGTCTTCGCGCCAGACCACGCCCTTCATCAGGGCGATCACGACCTGGGGGAGCGAATCTGTGGGGTCTGCGGTTGGTTTCATGGCGATCATCGGCAGAAGACGACGAGGGGAATGGAGGCCGAGCGCGACCGGCCGGTCGGGTCGTCCCACGAGACGAGCTGAGGTGAGGCCTCGTCGATGACGGCCTTGCGATCTTCCGCGGCGACCGCGAAGTAGCCGACGAGCTCGGCGAGCCCGTGCTGAAGCGGGTGGGCCGCGAGGACCTCGGCGAGCGTGACGCGCTCACGCCGCTGCAGCAGCGAACGGACCTGGGCGCGGAGCCGGGTGCGGTCGATGGAGACCTGCTCGAAGAGCTCGTCGGTCGGCCCGTCATCGTTCCCCGCCTCGAGCAGCTGGCTCTTGAGTTGCGCCACGAAGGGCGGGGTGAAGAGCGGGCGCTCGAGCGGAAGGTC
>JAYVRT010000613.1:0-4939 GCA_043776025.1 Archangiaceae bacterium
TGGAGGCGGTGGCGAAGTACGCCTCGAAGGATGTGATCCACGCCCACGTCGCCGAGCAACCGGCGGAGATCAAGGCCTGCATCGCCGAGCATGGGATGACGCCGATCGAGCTGCTCAACGACGTCGGGCTGCTGCGGCCGAACTTCACCGCGGTGCACGCGATTCACCTCGAGCGCGCCGAGGTCGAGCTGCTTGGCCGCGCCGGGGTCAACGTCTGTGCCTGTCCCTCCACCGAGCGCAACCTCGGCGACGGCGTGGTCCAGGCCGACGCGCTGCTCAACGCGGGCGCCTCGCTGTGCCTGGGCTCCGACAGCCAGGCGCAGATTGGCCTGCTCGACGAGGCCCGCCAGCTCGAGGGGCACCTGCGGCTGGTGCGCGGGCGACGGGCGGTGCTCGATCCCGGCACCGGCGAGGTCGCCGGTCTGGGCGAGCGGCTCTTCTGTATCGCCACCGTCGGCGGTGCGCGGAGCCTGGGCCTCGACGTCGGCGCGCTCACCCCCGGCCAGAGCGCGGACTTCTTCACCGTCGACCTCTCTGACCCGTCGTTGATCGGCGCGCCCGAGGCGGCGCTGCTCCCCGCGGTCGTCTTCGGCGCTTCTTCGTCCGCGGTCCGCGACGTGGCGGTCAGCGGACAGCTGCTCGTCGAGGCCGGCCGTCACTCTCTCACCGAGGCAGCGGGCCGCGACTTCGCCCGGTTGATTTCATGAGCCCACTGCAGACGCTGCTCTCCCAGTTGGTCGCGATCGACACCACCTCCACCCGGCCCAACGCGCCGCTGCTCGACGTGCTCCAGCCGCGGCTCGAGGCGCTCGGCTTTCGCTGCGTCCGCCATGGATACAAGGACGAGGCGGGGGTGCAGAAGGCGAACCTGCTCGCCTCGTTTGGCGAAGGGGTGCCCGAGCTGGCGCTGGTCGGCCACACCGACTGCGTGCCGTTCGACGCGGGGTGGACGGACGCGCTCAAGCTCACCGAGAAGGACGGCCGGCTCTATGGGCGTGGCTCCTGCGACACCAAGGCGTTCGTCGCCTGCGCGGTGCTCGCGGCGGAAGCGACCCAGGGGAAGGTGCGCAGGCCGCTGCTGCTGTGCTTCACCGCCGATGAAGAGGTCGGCTGCTACGGGGCGAAGCAGCTGGTGGGCGCGAAGGTCGGCCAGAGCAAGCGGGCGATCGTCGGAGAGCCGACCTCGCTGACCCCGGTGCGGGCGAACAAGGGCTACTGCCTGGCGGAGGTGGAGATCGGCGGGAAGGAAGGCCACAGCGCCTACCCCGACACCGGCGCCTCCGCCGTGTTCCGCGCGGCACGGTTCCTCACCCGGCTCGAGGCCTTCAGCCGCGGCGAGCTGCGCGCTGAAGTGGATCCCGACTTCTCTCCACCGAGCACCACCGTCAACGTCGGCGTCATCTCCGGCGGCAAAGCGAAGAACATCATCCCCGGCAGCTGCAAGATGACGCTCGAGTGGCGGCCGATTCCGAACCAGCCGGTGGAGCACGTGCTCCGCGCCTCGGAGAAGATCCTCGACGCCTGCCGCGCCGAGGAGCCGGCCTACGTCGGCAAGGTCAAGCCGCTGCGGATGGATCGCGGCTTCGTCACCCCCCCGGAGCACGAGCTGGTCCGCTTCCTCGTCGAAGCCAGCGGGCAGGCGCCCCAGACCGTCGCCTTCGGCACCGAGGGCCCGCAGATGGTCGAGCTGGGCAGCGTGCCGGTGGTCTTCGGCCCGGGTGACATCAAGAACGCGCACCAGACGGGGGAGTTCGTGCCCGTCGACGAGCTCCACCGCTGCGCCGAGATTCTCCAACAGGCGATCCTGAAGTTCTGCGGCTGAACACCGCCTCCTCTGGCTCACCGCGTCCGGTGAACCTCGGGTATGGTCCCCGGCCCGATGCGGCCCTTTCTCGCTCTGTGCCTGCTGCTGCTCGCTGGTTGCCCGGGCCCATCGAGCCAGGACGCGGGCAGCTTTGACTCAGGGGCCGGGGGCGGCGGGGGCGTCGACTTTCCGTCCTGCGACTCGCCCAAGGCGTGCAAGGCGCAGCGCTTCGACGGCGTCTGCCGCGCGGGAAAGTGCGCCAGCCAGGTGCTCTGCGGCGAGGACCTGGAGTGCGGATTGGGCGAGAGCTGCGTCGCCGGCAACTGCGCCTTCACCGGCTGCGCCGCCGACTCCGACTGCAGCACCCACCGCTGCCGCGCCGATGTCTTCGCGTGCGCCGAGTGCGGCAGCAACGCCGACTGCCCCGCCGGCCGCCCGGTGTGCGATTCGTCGAACAAGTGCGTGCAGTGCAGCGACGACTCGCAGTGCAGTCCCCCCGGCCCGGCCCACTGTGACGGGCAGTCGGGCGGCTGCGTCCACTGCCTCGTCGACAAGCACTGTCCCAACGGCCTGACCTGCGGCGCGGGCCACGTCTGCACCGGCGCAGCGCAGGGCGCCCCCTGCCCGATGGGGACGCTGTGTGCTCCCGGCCTCATCTGCGTCGCCATCGGCGGCAACAACACCTGCCTGCCCGGCTGCAGCCTCGCCGCGCCCACCTGCGCGACGGGCAACATCTGCTTCAAGCTGACGTACTCCGGCGGCAGCGGGCTGGTGTTCGACCAGGGTGGGCCGCTCGGCGTTTGTTACAACCCCCAGCCGGGGCTCAAGGGCTACCGCGAGGCGTGCACCCGCCCGGCGGCGAGCGTCTCCACCAGCAACTGCCAGCCCAACCTCGTCTGCGTCCCCGACTCGGCGAACGTCTCGCTGTGCCGCACCTACTGCGACCTCAACACCTCGGGCGCCTGTCCGACCGGTGACAAGTGCCACCCGTTCTCCGGCGACTACAACGGGCGGCTCTACGGGCTGTGCTACCCCGACAACGGGTGGGGAGACCGCTGCGGGCAAGACAGCGCCTGCAAGTCGAGCCAGAGCTGCACGCCGTACGAAGACCCTGCGGCGGACTTCGAGCTGAGCAATGTCTGCCAGTACGCGGTCGGCGCCGCTCCCGGGCTCTCGCCCTGCAAGGACACCACGCTGCCCGACGGCGGCGTGCTCAAGGCGGACAAGGTCTGCTTCAGCGGCTCCTGCCAGGCCGACCCGCTGCTCTCGAGCGCGAAGTTCTACTGCTACGGCGCTTGCAAGACCGACGTCGACTGCAACCTCGGCGGGCGCACCGGCACCTGCGACGGTGACTTCGTCTTTCCCGCCGGCCCCGCGACCGGCACGGTCAAGGGCTGCCGCCCAGCGTGCGCCTCGACCGCGGCCTGCGGCCCGTACGGGGCGGGTATCGTCTGCCGCAGCCGCTACACCGGCGGCTACAGCCCCGCGTTCCACACCACCTGTGCGCCGGCCGCGGCGAACCAACCGCCCGGCGCGGCTTGCACGTCGAGCACGCAGTGCCGCTCGGGCTTCTGTCTGCTCGACGACGGGCGCGGCGTGCGCCGCGGCGGCTACTGCGCCGAGGCCTGCGAGACCGCGGCCGATTGCCAGGTGGATGGCGGCGCTCCTTCGCGCACCGGCCCGCTGGCCTGCTCGCCGATGACCTTCCTCGGCTTCCAGGGCTTCGACGGCGTGCCGAACACCCCCGATGACCGGTTGCTCTCGGCGCAGCTGTGCAACGGCGCCGGCTGCACCTCGGACAGCGACTGCTCTTCCGACGGTGGGGTGGTCTGCGTGCCCGACGCCGACGCTGCCGACGCGGGGAAGCTGCTGGCGATGCGCTGCCGGCCGACCCACCAGACGGGCATCCTCTCGGGGACGACGGGTTGCAGCCTCGACAGCGAGTGCGCCTCGGGGGTCTGCGGCACCTTGCAGGCGCCCTCTACTGGCACGGGGAAGGCGTGCTTCCTCGCCTGCACCGCGAGCACTGTCTGTCCGGGCTCGACTTCCTGCCGCGTCGGGGGGATGAGGGTGGGGACGCTCACCGCCCAGTTTTCCTTCGACTCCTGCGCGCCGTAACCCGCCCATGCCTGCGAAAAAGAAGACGACGAAGAAGCCCGCCGCGAAGAAGGCGGTGAAGTCGAAGGTGGTCCGCCGCACCAGCCCCGAGTCGCCCGCGGTGCTCGAGGGCATCGACCGGTCCGGCTCGCACAGCGCCGCGCGGGAGCTGTCCTGGGCCCAGTTCGATGGCGTGGTGCAGCAGCTGGCGCGCGAGGTGATGAAGAAGTTTCGGCCCGAGGCGGTGGTCGGCGTCGCCCACGGCGGCGTCTTCGTCGGCGGTGCGCTGGCGAGCGCGCTGAAGGTCGAGTTCTACCCGGTGCGAATCTCCCGCCGCAGCCGCGACCAGGGAGTCTCAGCGGCGCCGAAGCTCAACGGGGTGATGCCCAAGGGCCTCAAGGGCCGCCGGGTGGTGATCGTCGACGACATCGCCGCGTCGGGGGACACCCTCGAGCTTGCGACCGCGCTCGCGAAGGGAGCGGGCGCGACCAAGGTCGCCACCGCGGCGTTGATCAGCCGTCCGAAGCTCTTCGAGCCCGACTTCTGCTGGGAGCGCACCGGCGACTTCTTCGTCTTCCCCTGGGACTACGACCTGTCGACCGACCAGCGCTTCCGGGCGCTGATGTGATCGTCGGCACCGCGGGTCACGTCGACCACGGGAAGACGTCGTTGGTGAAGGCGCTGACGGGGATCGACACCGATCGCCTGCCGGAAGAAAAGAAGCGGGGCATCACCACCGAGCTCGGCTTCGCCCACCTGAAGCTGCCCGGCCGCACCGTCGGCGTCGTCGACGTGCCGGGCCATGAGCGCTTCGTCAAGGCGATGGCCGCCGGCGCGGGCGGGGTCGACCTCGCGCTGCTCGTCGTCGCCGCCGACGAAGGGGTGATGCCGCAGACCCGCGAGCACGTCGACATCTGCACCCTGCTCGGGGTGCGCGCCGGGCTGCTGGTGGTCACCAAGGCCGACCTGCTGCCCGGACTCGGGGCCGGCTGGCTCGAGCTGCTCGAGGCCGACCTGCGCGGGCTCACCGCCGGCACC
>JAYVRT010000614.1:0-4934 GCA_043776025.1 Archangiaceae bacterium
GTTCTGGTCTACGCGCACCGTCAAGAACAGGAGACACACCGCTTCTACCGGGACTGGCTCGAGCAACTGGCCCGGAAGGACGCTCCATTCGCCCTCAGCGTCCTCGTGGCCGCGGGTTTCGTTCGGGTCGTCACCCAGGACCGTTTTCCCGCCGGGCGGACCCCGAGGGAGGACGCCTTCAACGCGATCGCGACCCTGCTCGAGCTACCCAACTGCCGATTGATTGGACCGGCCGAGCAGCACTGGGAAGTGCTGCGTGCCCTCTGCGACGCGACGGGCACGCGAGGCGCGAAGATTTCAGACGCGCAGCACGCCGCCGTTGCGATCGAGCATGGATGCACCCTGGTGAGCCGAGACGCCGACTTCGGTCGCTTCCGACCGCATGGGCTCGACTTCGAACTGCTGGAGCCTTGAGACCGGCCGAGCCGTCCGGGTTGCATTTACGAACGACCGTTCGTATTCTGTTTTCCGATGAGCAAGGGCGAGAGCACGCGAGATCGAATCGTCGAGCGGGCCTTCTTGCTCGCCGGCCGAGACGGCGTCGGCGGGGTCACCATCGGCGCGCTCGCCGACGAGCTGAAGCTGTCGAAGAGTGGCCTGTTCGCCCACTTCGGCAGCAAGGAAGAGCTGCAGGTGGCGGTGCTGGAGCTCGCCTCGAGCCGCTTCACCCAGGAAGTGATGCTCCCGGCGTTCAAGGCGCCGCGGGGGCTGCCAAGGTTGCGGGCGATCTTCGAGCACTGGGCGGCGTGGATGACCGACAAGCGGATGCCCGGCGGCTGCATCTTCCCCCAGGCGATCGCGGAGCTCGACGACGTCGCCGGCCGGCCACACGACGTGCTCGTGGAGCAGCAGGGCGCGCTGATGGACGCGCTGGCGAAGGCGGCCCAGCTGGCGGTCGAGGCCGGCCACTTCAAGAAGGGCACCGACACCCGGCAGGTGGCGTTCGAGATCGACAGCGTGATGCTGGGGCTGAACCTTCAGCACCGGCTGTTCAAGGACAAGAAAGCCGTGGAGCGGGCGCGGGCTGCCGTCGAGCGAATCGTGCAGAGCGTCGCGAGCTGAAGCGCCGAGTCAGGGCGACGTGTTGTCCAGGTGTCGAGCGCTGGTCCCTGGACCTTCGAAGGTTCCGCCATCGGCAGGCCCGGTCTGGATGGTCGCGGCAAGATCCGTCGGAGCGACCTTGTCCCTGGGCGTCCCGCGGTAGAGCCCGACGAGAAATGAGACCGCGATTCCAACAATGAACAAGTGCCGCATCGGCGCTCCAGTCGAAGGTGACCGATGCAGAGGCAAGAAGCCTGCCGTGCCTTCGCCGCGGTGCAACCCCGCCACATCGGCAGGAGGATCGTCCGTCGGCTCGCCTTGCGACTTCGCGATCGGGGCATTCGCGCCTCGGGGGCTCTTGCCCAGCAGATCTGCCTCACCGGCTGTGGGGCGAGGCCGCTGATCACCCGACGGGTGGGGAGCTGCCTGACCCCGCCGCGGCGTCAGTGGGGCGCCGCTACGGGGTGACGGTCAGCACCGGCTCGTCGGCGAAGTCGAAGCGCAGGCCAGGGTTGGAGCCTGCGCCGAAGTCGCCAGCGTTCTGATCGCAGTAGGTCCAGCTGGTGCCGTTGTCGACGCTCATCCGGTAGACGTAGCGGTAGCTGCCGACGGCGGGCGCGGTGAACTGCGCCTGGAACTCGTCGTTGTTCCCCTGCTGGACGTTGAAGGTCGCGTCGGTCCACGTCCAGCCCGCCTCGTACTGCGGGTTGGCGTTGGCGGGCCCGTAGCCGAGCTGGGCGCGAATCGGCAGGCCGGCGCCCGCGGCCTCGGTGACCCCGAGCTCGAAGATCTGCCCGAACACCAGGCCACTCATCATTCCGGTGGTGACCGACAGCGAGAGCGGAAACTGGACGTTGCAGTAGTCGGCCTCGGCGGCGGCGTTGGACTCGTTCTGCACCCCGCAAGCACAGGCGCTGGCGGCGGTCGCCGAGTTCCGGGGCGCCACCGGCGCGGCGGTGAAGTCGGCGGCGTTGTTGTTCTGGTCGGCGCAGCCGGCGTTGGCGCGGAGGTCGGCGTTGGCGGCCGAGGGCGCGGGGGCGATCGAGGCGCCCTCGCCGCAGGTCGCGCCGGTGCCGAACGCGACGAGGTCGACGGTGATCGCCGCGGAAGGGCAGGCGGTGCCGGCGGTGAGTGTGGTGGTGGTGTTGAGCAGGGCGACCTTCCCCGCGCTCGCGCCCATGCTGATCGACGTGCTCGATTGATCCGGCGTCGGCAGCGCCGCGCCGATCGCGCCGCCCGAGGCGAGCTGCACCAGGAAGTAGCCGCCGGGAGCGACCGAGCCGTTGAGGACCACCATCGACCAGCTGGTGCCCGCGGCCGACGCGTACTGCAATGACTTGCCAGTGAGGCTGATCGCCGCCGAGCCGCGGTTGTGGAACTCGACGAAGTCGTTGGCGTACGCCGCGCCGGTGTTTCCTCCCGCCCCGTAGACTTGGCTCACCACCAGCGAGCCGTCGCAGAGGTTCGGGCTCACGGTGCTAAAGCCCGTGGGCTGGGTGAACGGCGCCGCCAGCGGGAGCGACGTCACCGCGGTGGCCCCGGTGGTGACGCGCACCTGGTACGCGTTGTTGACCAGCAGGCCCGGCGCGGGGGTCAGCGTCGCGGTCTTGTTGCCGTTGGACATCACCGCCGGCGTCGCGGCAAAGCCGATGCAGCTGGCGAACGCGTTGCGGGAGACCTGAATCGAGCCGGTGCAGGCGCCGGCCGACGCCTGGCCGGTGAGCGAGCCGGGATCCATCGCCACGGTGAAGGTGACGGCGATCGTCGTCGAGGCCACCGGCGCGGCGCCGTCGCCGGGGACGGTGATCGCCACGTCGGGAGGCGCGTCGCAGGTGCCGCCGCCGCTGCAGGCCTGGCCGCCGTCCTGGGTGCAGGCGGTGCCGGCAGGCCGGGGCGGGTGGAGCACGGTGCCGGCATCGCACGCCTCGGCGGTGCACGGGTTCCCGTCGTCCGCCGGGAGGTCGGAGTCGTTGGGGGCCGGGGCGATGCTCCCCAGCCCGTCGCACTGGTTGACGCGGCAGTCGCCGCTGGTCTGCGCCACGGTGACGAAGCCTGCGTCGGTGAACGAGAGCCCGCAGACGTGGTTCGAGCAGAGGCGGGTAGCGCACTCGGTGTCCGAGCCGGTGCACTGGGCGGCGACGTTGCAGGCGACGCAGGCTCCCAGACCGTCGCAGATCCGCCCGGCGTCGCAGGGAAAGTCAGCCGCGCGTGACGGGTGCGCGGGCGTGCCGGCGGCGCAGGCTTCACCGGTGCACGGATTGCCGTCGTCGTTGGGGACGTCGAGGTCGTCGGTGGCGATCACCAGGCCGCCGTCGCCGTCGCAGAGGCTCTGGCGGCAGTCGCCCTTGGTCTGCGTCCCGGCGAGCGCGCCCGCGTCGAAGGCCTGGAAGCCGCATTGGTTTGCAACGCAGGTGCGCACCCGGCAGCTGGTGTCCGAGCCGATGCACTGCGACGGCACGCTGCAGGCGACGCAGACGCCGCCGACGCAGGAGGGGGTGACGCAGTCCGAGCCGAGGGAGCAGGTCTTGCCGAGCGCGCAGTGCGTCGGGCAGGAGCCGCCGCAGTCGACGTCGGTCTCGGTGCCGTTGCGAAGGTTGTCGGTGCAGCTGGGGACCCCGCCGCCGCCACCCGAGCCGCCCCCCGCGCCACCGCCGCCGCCGCCGCCGTCCGGTCCTCCTCCGCCTCCGCCGCCATCCTTGCTGCCGCCGTCTCTTCCGCCGCCGTCGAGGCCGGCGTCCGTCCCGCCCCCGCCCTGCCCGCCCGCCGCGCCGCCTCCTCCCGAACCACCCCCGGCGTCGCTCTTCACCGGCGTGCCCCCGCAAGCGCAGGCGAGGGCAAGCGAGAAGAGGCACGCAGAGAGTCGGATTTTCATTGCGATCCTTGAGGAAAGTCCCGGGCTGCGTTTACCGCATCACTGGAGTGACCGCCGTGAAAAGCCCGGTAGGCGGGCTCTGGCGGGTGGTCTAGCCTCCCCTGCTCCGGATGCGCGCGCGCCTCGCTGTTGCCCTGCTGGTTCCGTCGCTCGCGCTCGCCGCCAACTACGAAGTTCCGCTCAACGACGTCGACGAAGAGGACGACATCATCACGCTCGAAGAGCGCGGCGACATCTCCACCGAGACCGCGGACATCCTCCTCGACCTGCTCCGCGACGGGGTCGACCTCAACTCGGCCACCCGCGACGAGCTGTACGATCTGCCGGGGATTTCGTACGCCGACGCCGACGCGATCATCCTCTACCGGAAGAACAAGGGGCTGATCGAGGATCCCACCGAGCTCGTCGGGGCCGGCGCGATCACCGATCAGCAGCTGATCACGATCGCGCCGTTCATCCGGCTCGAAGCCGGGCCGACCCGGATTCCGGTGAGCGCCCGGATTCGCGCGATCGCCGCGATGAGCAACGGCGACTTCCTCAGCACTGGAGGCGTGACGCCGCCGCCGGCCCTGCTCTTCGGCAAGGGAAAGTTCCCCTTCAACCTCTCCGCCGGCTTCACCCTGATGACGACCCGCCGGCAGACGGGGTCCCCGCGCTACGACGTCGGGCGCGACGAGCTGGTGGTCGACAACTTCGGCTACCGCCCGCACCTCCCCACGGCCTGGGCGATGTGGAAGTCGGGCAACACCAAGATCGTGGTCGGCAGCTTCACCATCGGGTTCGCCGAGCGGCTGACGCTCGACAACACCAAGCGCTACACACCGTCGGGCATCTACCTCACCGACACCTACCGCCGGCCGCCTGACGCGTCGCGCACCTGCCGGCTGTCGTCTTCGGATCCGCTCGGGGGCTGCGCCCTGGGCGACAAGGACACCTACATCACGCCCGACTTCGCCGAGGTGACGCACAACTTCCGGGGCGCCGCGGGGAGCATCGAGGATCTCGAGCTGGGCGAGACGGC
>JAYVRT010000615.1:0-18327 GCA_043776025.1 Archangiaceae bacterium
CACCAAGCCGCGGCCCCCGTGTCGTCGGGCTGGGTGGGTTGGCACGAGCCGGGCAGCGCGTCGCCCTCTGGTCTCTCAGAGGTTGGCCTGGACAGCGACGACGGCGGCGGCGGTGGTGGTGGTGGCGGTGGTGGCGGTGGAGTCTCCGGCGGTACGGAGATCACTGTCTTCGCGCGCGACCTGATCCTCACCCAGACCGCGGAGAACAACGCGCCGAAGGAGACGGAAGACGCCGGACTGATCGACGTCAACCCGATTACCTTCGACGCCGGCTTCTTCCCCTAGCCGAAGCAAACACTTGATGAACCGGCCCGCCTTCCCTCGTGGAACGGCGGGCCGTTTTTTTTGCCCTTGGCTGTTCTCCCTGCTCCCTTTGGCTACAACCCCGCCAGTGATTACCCCAGTGCGGATCGAGTCCATCGACGTCACGCCCCTGAGTGTGCCGACGGTGGACCCCTTCGTCATCGCCAGCGGCCAGGTGCAGGCGACACGCAGTGTGCTGGTGCGCGTGGTGCTCCGCGGCTCCGATGGCCGGAAGGAAATGGGGCTCGGCGAGGGCGCGTGCCTGCCGCCAGTGACGAAGGAGGATCAACCCGAAGCGCTCGCCGCGCTGCAAACGGCGGCACCGACGCTGCTCGGAACGGCGCCAACGGAGCTCGGGGCGCTCCAGTCACTGCTGGCGACCGCGCTCCCCGACAACCCAGTCGCGCGGGCCGGACTGGAGATGGCGATCCTCGACGCCTGGGCTCGGCTCGACGGGCTGCCGCTGTGGCGGTGGCTCGGCGGCGGTGGCGCTCCGCCGGTGCTGGTGACTGACATCACCCTGCCCATCCTCGCCCCAGACCGGATGGTGGCGCTCGCGCAGCAGTGGAGCGCCCGCGGCTTCACCGCCTTCAAGGTGAAGGTGGGCAAGTCGCTCGACGCGGACCTGCAGGTGCTCGAGCGGCTCGCCCGCGCGCTGCCCGGCGCCACCTTCCGCCCCGACGCCAACGGCGGCCTTAGCGTCGCCGAGGCCCTCGCCTACGTCGACGCTGCTCGCCGGCTGGGCGCGAGGCTCGAGTGTTTCGAGCAACCCTGCGCCACCCTCGCCGAGCTAAAGCAGGTGGCCGATGCAATCGACGTCCCGGTGCTCGCCGACGAGTCGGTGAAGACACTCGACGACTTCTTCGCGATGCAACAAACGGCGAGCGCCGATGGGGTGAACCTCAAGCTCGCCAAGTCCGGGGGGATGCTCCCCGCATTCGTCATCGGCGCCTCGGCGCGCAGCCACGGGATGCAGCTGATGGTCGGGGGGATGGTGGAGACCCGGCTGGGCATGACCGCCGCCGCCCACCTCGCCGCCGCCCTGGGGGCGGTCGCGTTCTGCGACCTCGACACCGCCTGGCTCCTCGCCGAGGACCCCTTCACCGGCGGCTACTTTGCCGACGGCCCGCGGTACACGCTGCCCGCGACACCCGGGTTGGGCGTCACCCCACGTTGACCTCGGCCCCTTGCGCGGGCTACCCAGCGCGGCTCGACCGTGGCGCTGCTCAACCTCAAGACCCAGGACTTCGACGGCCTCCTCGCCGCGCTCGCGCCACTCAACGGTGGCCGCACCCCGGCGCTGAAGTTGTTTGCCTCCGTCTTTGCCCACGGCGCGAAGAGCCTCGCCGACGTCCGCCAGGCGAAGATGGTGCCGGCGGCGGTGCGCGACTGGGTCCAGGCCAACGCCGAGCTGCCCTCGCTGGAGGTGGTCGAGCGCCGCCGCGCCGACGACGGCTTCGTGAAGTACTTGTTCGCTTCACCGCGCGGCGGGCGCTTCGAGGCGGTGCGGATTCCCATCTTCGACGACAAGTACATCGTCTGCGTGTCTTCCCAGGTCGGCTGCGCGTTGGGCTGCGACTTCTGCATGACGGGGAAGATGGGCTTCATCCGCAACCTCGAGGCGTGGGAAATCCTCGACCAGGTGCTGCAGATCCGCGCCGAGGCCGACCGCCCGGTGCGCGGCGTCGTCTTCATGGGCATGGGCGAGCCGCTGCTCAACTTCAACGAGTCGACCCGGGCGGCCCGGGTGATGTGCCACCCCGCGGGCCTGGCGATCTCCGCCAAGAGCATCACCTTCTCCACGGCCGGCTGGGTGCCCGGCATCCGCCGCTACCTCCAGGAAGAGCTGCCGTACCGCCTCGCCTTCAGCATCACCTCGGCGATACCGCACAAGCGCGCCCAGGTGCTGCCGGTGGAAGGGACCTGGCCGCTGCCTTCGCTCGTCGAGGAGATCCGCGCCTACGCCACCACCCGCCGCGAGCGGGCGATGCTCGCCTACGTGATGATCTCCGGCTTCAACACCGGCCGCGAGGACGCCGAGGCGCTCGCCAAGGTGTTCGAGGGGATCCCGGTGAAGATCGACCTCATCGACGTCACCGACCCGACCGGCAAGTACCAGCCGCCCAGCGACGCCGAGCTCGCCGAGTTCCGTACAATGCTGCAGGTGGTGAAGGCGCCGATCGCCCGGCGCTACTCCGGCGGCAAGGAAATCGGCGCCGCCTGCGGCACCCTCGACGCGTCCCAGCGCGGCGGCGCCGTCCTGCCCGCGTCGTAGGGACTATTTCCGGGTCGAGCGGTCAGCGGAGCGACCAGCTTTTCCCTACCTGCCATTGCGAGCCGACTCCGGGCCAGCTTCAGCCCGGGTGCCACTTGATGTTGCAGCCGATGCTCGGAATCTGAGCCTGGCTCGGCGCCTGGCCGGCCGCGAGCGCGTCGAGCGCCGCCTTCAAATCCTTCCCCGTCACCGGCGTCGGCTTGCTCGGGCGGGCGTCGTCGAACTGCCCGCGGTAGGCCAGGCGGTGCTGGGCGTCGAAGAGGAACAGGTCCGGCGTGCAGGCGGCGTGGAAGGCCCGCGCCACCTCTTGCGTCGGGTCGAAGAGGAAGGGGAATTGCCAGTGCTCCGCGGTCGCGAGCTCCCTCATCTTCTCCGGGCCATCCTGCGGGTGGGTCTTCTCGCTGTTGGCGTTGATCGCCGCTACCGAGAAGCCGGCGTCGAGCGCGTGGTGCGCCACCTCGAGAAGCTGGCGGCGAATGTGAATCACATAGGGGCAGTGGTTGCAGATGAACATCACCAGCACGCCCTTGGGCCCGGTCAGCTCCGCGGAGGACACCGGCCGGCCGTCGATGGCGTTGGGCAGGGTGAAGGCCGGCAGCGCACTGCCCAGCGGGAGCATCGTGGATTCGGTCGCGGACATTCGGCGCAGCCTACTGAATCGGCATCCGCTGAAGCTCGGCGCCCAGTTGCTCCAGCTGGGGATGCCGCGGGTGCTCCGCGCGCCAGATCAACCGGAAGAAGTCCGTCTGCAGCTGCTGCGTCTTGAACAGGAGCGCGAGCCGCCCCCGCGAGAGGTCCTCGCGCACGAAGTAGCGCGGCAGCACCGCGACGCCCCGGCCCGCGAGCGCCAGGGCCCGCACCGCGCCGATCGTCCCCAGGTACTGCAGCCTCGCGAACGCCCAGCGCTCGTCCTTGGGGCGCGCGTCGAGGAAGTAGCGGAACAGCGGCAGGTCAGCGCTGATGTCGAGCAGGCGGTGGGCCGCCGCGTCCTGTGGACCTTTGAGCCCGGTCGTCTTGAGCAGCTTTGGCGCGCCGACGAAGACGTACGACTCCTCGTGGAGCAGCGCGTACCGAAGGTTCGCCTCCACCAGCCGCACGCTGCTCACCGCGCAGTCGACCGCGCCCCGCCGCAGCGCGGTCATCATCCCCGGGCTGTCGGCGAAGTGCAGGTGGACCGTGCGCTGCGGCAACGCCCGCTCGAGCTGCTCCAGCGCTGGCACCAGCCACGAGAGCCCGAGCTCGAACCGGGTCGAGAGCACCAGCTCGTACGGCGTCTGTTCCGGTGCTCCGGGGTTGAGGCAGGCCCGCGCCGCCTCGAGCGCCACCCGCGCCCGCGGCCACAGCACCTGGCCCTGGGCGGTGAGCGCGACCCGGCGGGTGGTGCGGATGAACAGCGGCGCGCCGACCTGCTCCTCGAGCCGCTTGATTCGATCGCTGAACGCCGCCGGCGAGAGAAAGACCTGGGCCGAAGCGGCACGAAAATTCAGCCGGCTCGCGGCCGCGTCAAAGCAGCGCAGCGAGTCGAGATCCGGAAGATTCACTCTTTGGAGGCGGTCGAAGCCCGGAGCATCGAGGTCAGCGTGTCCGCCATCTCCCGCGGCATCTTCGCCTTCAGCGCCCTGCGGCACAGCGTCCCGGTCGTCTTGTATTGCTTGAGGAACTCCTCGCAGGGCGAGCACCCCTTGAAGTGCTCTTCGAGGTGGGTCTTCACCTCGCCGGAAACATCACCGTCGAGGTACTCGAGAAGGAGATCGATGCTGTCTTTGCAGTTGAACATCGCTCTGTCGAAATGCCCCTTGGCCTCGTGCCCCATTAGATGCCGCTGAGGCCGACCCGTTTCAATCCGATGATCCCACGTCCTGGTAGAATGCGTCGATGGCTGAACGCATCGCCAGCCGTGCCCGGTGCAGCCGGCTCTTGATGGCGGGAACAGAATCCCCAGTAATTTCGCTGATCTCCTCGTAAGACAGCCCCTCGACGTCCTTCAGCAAGAAGACGTGCCGGTACTCCTCCGGGAGGGCATCGGACGCCTGCTCGATTGCGCGGGCCAGCTCGGCGTCGAGGGCGCTCTCGAGGGCGTCGTGCTTCCAGTCGGCGACCTCGTCGATCAGCGACCCGCGCTGGTTGAACTGGGGCGTCTCGAGGCTGACTTCGACCTGGTTGACCACCTTCTGGTGGCGGATCTTCATCAGCGCGCGGTTGCCCGCGCTCGAGTTCAGCCAGGCGATGAAGGCGGCGACGGTGTCACCCTTGAAGGTGGAGAAGTTCCGCCACGCCGAGAGGAAGACCTCCTGGGTAATCTCCGCGGCGTCCGCCTGGGAACGCGTCATTCGCAGTGTCAGCCCGTAGACGCGGTCCCGGTAGAGCTCGACGAGCTTCTCGAACGCCGGCAGCTCGCCGGCCCGGGCGCGATCGAGGAGCACCTTTTCGTCGTTCGCGTCCACTTGGAGCGGCGCACGTTCGACCGCGCTCGCCGTCTCGTCAAGCACGACTCACGAACCGGTTCCCCGAGATCCACAGGCGATAGGGCCGGGCCGCCCACTCGCCGGCGGAGTCGACGTTGATCCGCGGGCCGCGGCTCACCTGCGAGGCGGGGACGCGCGGGCCGCTCAGCAACAGGAGCCGGGGCCCCTGCAGCGACCGCCCGTCATGCGCCCGGGTCAACCCGAACGCCCGCGCCAGCCGGCCGGGGCCGTCGGTGCGCGCGTGGAGCCCCGCCAGCGGCTCGACCCCGCGAATCAACACCGCCGCGCCCCGGCCGCAGACGACGTTGAAGCAGTGGTGCATTCCGTAGATGAGATAGACGTACGCGCGCCCCGGCTCGCCGAACATCACCTCGGTGCGCGCGGTGCGACCCTTGCTGCTGTGGGCGGCCAGGTCGTGCGGCCCGAGGTAGGCCTCGACCTCGACGATGCGTGCCCGCCGTTTCCCGTGGACCAGCACCTGGCCGAGCAGCGAGCGCGCCACCCGCAGCGCCGGCCGCGCGTAGAAACCCCGGGGCAGCACCTGACTGATCAGCGGATCCACTGCGGAGGTCGTGCTAACACCCCGCGGCTCGTTCATGAACTCCTCCGGCCGGCTCTCGGGAATCTTGTTGCCGCTCTTCTCGGTGCGCTCCCGGACCGACTTCGGCATCGGCGACTTCGGCTCGCTCGGCGGGCTCTTCGCCTGGCTCAAGGCGTCCGGGCAGCGGCTGTGGATGATGCTCCCGCTGCTGCCGACCACGCCTGGCGACCCCAGCCCCTACTCGACCTGCAGCGCCTTCGGGCTCAACCCCCTGTTCATCGACTTGAACCCGCTGCTGGCGCGGTACCAGCTGAGCCTCACGGCCGAGGAGCAGGCCCGGCTGGCCGAGGCCCGCCAGGCGCCGATGGTCCGATACGACCTGGTGCTTCCGCTCAAGGCGGCGGTGCTGGGGCGCGCCTTCGACGCGTTCGAGCGGCGGCCCGACGCGGCCTTCGACGCCTTCTGCGCCGCCGAGCGCGGCTGGCTCGACGCCTTTGCGCTCTTCGCCGCGCTCTCCGACGAGCAGCAGCGGCGGCCGTGGTGGGAGTGGGGGGATGCGCTCGCCTCCCGTGACGCCGCCGCGCTCGACGCGGCTCGGACCCGGCTGAAGCGGCCGATGCGCTTCGCCCAGTGGCAGCAGTGGGTCGCCGACACCCAGTGGCAGCAGGTGCGGCAGCTGGCGAAGTCGCAAGGCGTGCTGGTGTGTGGCGACGAGCCGTTCATCATCGGCCAGGACAGCTCGGACTGCTGGGCCAACCCGAAGGCGCTGCGCCGGGACGCGCGCCTGGGCGTGCCGCCCGACGAGTTCACCGCCGACGGCCAGGACTGGGGCCTGCCGTGGTTCGACTTCGAGGCGATGGCGGCCGACGACTACGCGTGGCTCAAGTTCCGCGCGACCCGCGCCGCCGGCTACTACGACCTGCGCCGGGTGGACCACGCCGTCGGCTACTTCCGTCAGTACATTCGCGACGCGCAGACGCCGCGCGGCCGCTTCGTCCCCGCGGTCGAAGACGTGCAGCGCGGCCTGGGCGAGCGCAACTTCCGCCTGCTGTCCGAAGCAGCGCCGCCCCCGCCGGGTCTGCCGACGGCGATCATCGCCGAGGACCTCGGGGTGATTCCGAAGTTCGTGCACCAGGTGCTCGAGCAGCTGAAGCTGCCCGGCTACAAGGTGATGCGCTGGGCGCGCGAGGACGGCGTCTACCAGCACCCGCATCAATACCCGCCACAGTCGCTGGTCACCACCGGCACCCACGACACCGACACCTTGCGCGGGTGGTGGCTCGGCTGCCCCGCCTGGGAGCGCGAGTCCGCGTGCCGCACCTTCCCCGAGCTGCAGCGCTTCCAGCCGCCACCCGCCGACTTCACCCCGGAATTGCACGACGCACTGCTCAAGGCGGCGCTCAACGCCAGCAGCGCGCTCTGCGTGTTGCCCTGGCAGGACGTCTTCGGAGAGGCCGAGCGGGTCAACCTCCCCGGGACGATGAGCCCGGCCAACTGGAGCTACCGGATGAAGCCCGAGGTCGAGGAGCTGCTGCGCCGCGAAGACACGGTGCGCGCCGCGCTCTGGCTCGAGCGGCTGACGATCGAAGCCCGCCGCGGCGCCGACCGCTGAAGATGCCGACGCGGGGCTTGACGGGGCTGTGCATCCTCCTCGTGGGGTGCGCGGGCGCTGCGCCGAAGCCCGACGGGCCGTTGATCGACAAGGTCAGCGTCGACGGCGCCAACCACCTCAAGGAGAGCGACGTCGGCAAGAAGATCCTCTCCACCGGCTCGAGCTGGCTGCCGGGGTGGATGCCATTCTTCGGCCACGACGAGTATTACGACCCGAGCGCGTGGCAGGCCGACCTGCGGCGCATCGAGCGCTACTACCAGTCGCAGGGCTACTACCAGGCCAGGGTGCTCGACGAGAACGTCGCCGAGACCAAGCCGGGCCACGTCGCGCTCACCGTCAAGGTCGAGGAGGGCGAGCAGACGAAGGTGACGGCGATGAAGATCGAAGGCCTGGGCGAGCTGCCGCCCGAGCTTCAGGCGTCGGTGCAGAAGAGCCTCCACCTGACCCAGGGGAGCGTGTTCCTCGAGGAGGACTGGGCGAACACCAAGGAGCAGCTCCTGATCCGGCTGCGGGAGGCCGGCTACGCCGAGGCAGTGCTCGAAGCAGAGGCGACGGTGGATCTCGCCAACGCGTCGGCGGTGCTGACGATCGCCCTCGCCCCGGGCCAGCGCTACAAGTTCGGGAAGATCTTCGTCTCCGTCGACCCCGAGGCGCAGGTCCCCGCCAAGCGAATCGCGGAGCAGGTCGAGAGCGCGGTTCACCCGGGCGACTGGTACTCCGAGTCGGCGCTCGCCGAGGCGCAGGGGCTGGTGTTTCAGATGGGCGTCTTCGGCGCGGTGAAGGTGAACCGCGGCGCGCCGGACCGCCCCGAGGGCACGGTGCCGGTGGTGGTCGACGTCCGTGAAGCGCCGTTTCACACCATTCGCCTCGGGCCCGGCCTGGGCATCGACTCGGTGCGGCAGGAGGTCCGGCTGCTCGGCGAGTACACCGACCGCAACTTCTTCGGCGGCCTGCGCCGCTTCACCCTCAGGGGCAAGGCGGGCATCGCCTTTCTTCCCACCATCTGGGGCGTCGCAGCGTCTTCGGGAGGCGCGAAGTGGGGCCCGGTGTTTCAAATCCTCACCGAGTTCGAGCAGCCGCATGTCTTCGTGCGCAACCTCAACTTCCAGGCCTCGCTCGTGGTGGCGAGCGGCCTCGAGCCAGGCTACGGCTACTACGGCGGTACGGCGCGGGTCGGCCTCGCCTGGCGGCCGTCCACCACCCTCACCATTTTTCCCTCGTACAACCTCGACATCTACCGCCTCTCGACGCCGGTGCCCCTCAACGGCGGCGCGCCCGAGTTGCTGTTCGGCTGTCCTCTGACCTGCGTCGTCAATTACTTCGAGCAGACGGTGGAGTGGGACCGCCGCGACAACAAGCTCGAGCCGAAGAGCGGCACTTACCTCGCGCTCTCTCTGCAAGAAGGGTTCGGAGGCTTCACCTACTTCCGGGTCGTCCCCGAGGCGCGCGGCTACCTCTCCTTCGGAGAGCAGAAGAAGGTGACGCTGGCGGGAAAGGTGAAGGTCGGGACGCTGCTGACCCCAGTCGGCGAGGACTCGCCGATCATCTCCCGCTTCTTCTCCGGAGGCTCTTCGATGCGCGGCTTTTCCAGCCGCCGGCTCTCTCCGCTGCTCGCCGTCGCCCAGGCGGGCCAGCCTCCGGCGCCCCCGATTCCGGTGCCGGCGATCGTCGTCCCCGGAGAGACGCTGCCCATCGGCGGCAACGGCCTGTTCGAGGCCTCGGTCGAGGTCCGGTGGAACGTCTGGGACGACCTGGTGTTGAGTGTCTTCGACGACACCGGGATGGTGACCGCCGGCTCGCTCGACTTCAAGCTGATGGATCACTACCTCTACACCGCCATTGGCATCGGGGCCCGCTACCGCACTCCGCTGGGGCCGATTCGGGTCGACCTCGCGTTCCGCCTGCCGGTGGGAGGGCCGCAGAACCTGATTCAGCGCGACACCCGCACCCTCGACTACCAGCGCGGCGGTTGTTTTGGACTTGGCACCACATCGAGCGCCACCGGTGGTTATCCAGAGGGGGTGTGCGCGTTCCATCTGTCGATCGGTGAGGCGTTTTGACACACCCGCCTCGGCGCCGGCTGCGCCGGCTGCGCTGGCTGGCGGTGTGCCTGGGGCTCCTCGTTGCCCTGCTCGTCTTCGTGCTCGGCGCCGGCTGGCTTTACGCCACCAGCGAGCTCGGCTCGCAGTGGGTCCGGGGCAAGGCGCTGACGGCAATCAACGGGTCGATCGCCGGCCGCCTCGAAGCGGGGCCGCTCCACATCGGCGCCGACTTTCAGCTCGTCTTCGAGGACTTGAAGCTCTTCACCCCCGAAGGAGAGCTGGTGGCGGAGCTGGCGAAGGCGACGCTCGACCCGAAGGTCTGGGCGCTGACCGAGGGCAAGGTGAAGCTCTCGCACGCGAGGCTCGAGCGGCTTCGGCTCCACCTGAAGACCGATGAGCGCGGGCTCAACCTTTCCCGGGCGATCGCCGGAAGGCAGGTGAGCAGCGGAACGCCGCCGAGGCTCGACCTCACCGTCGAGGAGCTCGCGCTGGTCGACAGCTCTCTGGACTCGGTCAACGGCGAGCAGCAGCTCTCGTTCGACAAGTTGCACCTCGAGGGCCGGGTGGCGGTCAAGCTGCCCGAGCTCGAGCTGGGCGGGAGCCTGCACCTGGGCGGCCGGTTGGTCGCGCCCTACGAAGACACGATCAACCTCGACCTCGTCAGCCGCAACGCGAAGGCCGGGGGTTGGGAGCTTCAGGTGGCCGCCGCGACCACCTACTCCCGGCTGAAGGCGACCGTGTCTCCTCGCACGCTCAAGGCGGAAATCGAAGAGTTGTGGGTGACGCCCCGCCTGGTGCGCGCGTTCGCGCCCGGCTTCAAGCTGTTGGTGCCGATCTCCGCCAAGGGGACGGCGAGCCCGGCGGCGATCGACCTCCAGGTCTCTGCCGGAGCCGCGCGACTGACGGTGAAGGGCAACTTCCACGAGGGGGTGCTGATGGACGAAGTTCAGCTCGAGGCCAACGGGCTGGACCTCTCAGAGCTGGTCGAAGGTGGTCGCCCGTCGTTGCTCGAGGCCCACCTTCAAGGCCGGCTCAACGACGCGCGCCTGGGCACCCTCGACGGAACTGTCGCGGGGACGGCGAAGTGGAGCGAGGGCGGCAAGGTCCTCGCCGAGGCACAGCTCGACGTCCGCGCCGTCAAGGGCGAGGTCGAGGTGACCGCGCTCAAGGCGAAGTTCCCCGGCGCCACGGCGGACATTCACGGCACCGGCACCAGCAGCCTCGTCGCGCTCACCGGCACCGTGGACGCCACCGACCTGCACGCCGTCGCCGTCGGCATCGGCGAGCTCACCGGCAGCGAGCCACCGCAGCTCTCGGGCGCGGGGCGGCTGGCGATCATCGCCCGCGGGCCGCTGCTGCACCCCTGGCTGGCGGTCGACGGGACCTTCAGTGAGTTCGGCTTCAACAGTTTGGAGATCTCTGACCTGCGAATCGACGCCCAGCTCGCCGACCTGCGCCGGCCGTTGGAGGCCCAGGGCACCCTCAAGGCGAAGCGGCTGCGGGTGGGCCAGACCGAGTTTCAGTCGGTGGCCGCCGACGTCACCACCGAGGGGCGGCACTTGATGGCCCGCGTCACCACGCAGAAGACCAACAAGCTCGAGCTCAGCCTTCAGCTCGAAGGGATGCTGGATCGCGGTGAGGAGGGCGTCCTCCTCTCGGTGGTGACACTCGAGTACCCGCCTGAGCGCTGGGTCCTCGATGCGCCGAGCCACATCTCCTGGAAGGGCGGCGACGTGGCGCTCGAGCCCTTCGGGCTCACCTCGCGCGACTCGCACCTGACGCTCGAAGGGGGAGTTCAGTCGAACGTCGTCGATCTCAGCCTTGCGCTGCGCGGCCTCGACCTCGCGCGGTTGCCCGCGGCGCTGGTGCCCCCGTCGCTCAAGCTCGCCGGGCGGGTGGACGCGAAGGTGCACGCCACCGGCAAGACGAGCCGCGTCGAGGCGGACGCGGAGCTGAGCTGGGCCGACGGAGCCATCGAAGGCTTCACCGGCATCGCGATGACTGCCCAGGCCCACGCCGGGGCCGAGTCTGTGGCCGGCACGCTGACGCTCAAGGCCCCCGTCGCCACGGTCGCGGGCACCTTCGACGTCCCGTTCGGTGGGAAGTCGAAGGGAAAGGCAGTCGCGCCGCCGCTGAAGGTGCACCTCACCGCCCAGCAGCTCGAGCTCGCGCGCCTCGCCCAGGCGCTGGACACCGTGTTGCCCTTCGAAGGCGCGGTGGACCTGACCCTCGACGTCGCCGGCTCCCTCGATGAGCCGCTGCCGATGCTCCACGCCGAGAGCACCAACCTCGGCTGGTGCCGTGGGCCGTGCCCGGTCACCGGCGAGCGCCCCCCGGCGGTCAAGCCCGACCGGGTGGTGCTCGTCGCCAGCCCGGACCCGCAGGGCCACGCGACCGCTTCGCTGGCGGTGACCGGCCTGGGTGGGCTGACGACGCTGTCGGCGAAGATGCCGAAGACGTTTCGCCAGCTGCCTGGCATCGACTGGCTCCGTACGCCGGTGGACTTCAGGCTCGAAGGCCGGGCGGTGGAGCTGGCGGCGCTCGGCGCGATGGCCGAGCTGACGGTGCCGCTGAATGGAAAGCTGTCGCTGACGGCGCAGTCGACCGGCACCCTGAGCCAGCCCGATGTCGAGCTGACCGCGTCGGTCGAAGGGTTTCAGCCGCTCGAGCTGCAGCCCGCCGACCTCCTCACCCACGTGAAGTCCACCCGCGACGAGACGCGCGTCGACCTCACCGTCACCCGGGCGAAGCGGGTGATGACCACCAGCCAGGCCCGGCTCGGGGGGCCGCTGGAGACGCTGTGGCACCCAGACCTGCTGCCAAACACCGGGCTGCTCGTCGACGCCGAGGTCGGCCCGATGCCGCTGGCGGACCTATGGCAGGTGGCGAGCGACATCCACGAGCAGCCGCCGACAGGCACCGTCAACGCCCACCTGTCGATCACCGGCTCCGCGGCCAACCCCAGGGGGTCGATGCGCGGGACGCTCGAGCAGCTGACGGTGGGTAAGGTGGCGCTGGGCCACGCCAACCTCGCGTGGGACTACCAGGCCGGCAAGCACGTGCTCTCGACGGCGATCAGCAGCCTGGGGACCTTCAAGGGCCACGGAGAGATGCTGCTCGACATCTCGCTCCCGGCGCTGATTCGAGGCCCGAACGTGGCCGAGGCGCCAATCGAAGCGACGGTGAAGGCCGACCGCTTCGACCTCTCGTTCCTCTCCGGGGTCCACCCGATGCTGCGCACCCTCGGCGGCAGGCTCCAGCTCGACGCCGAGTTCAAGGGGGTGCTGTCGAACCCTGGCTTCAAGGGCGAGCTGGAGTGGACCGAAGGCCGACTCGGCCTCTCCGGCTACGGAGAGTACAAGCAGGTGCACCTGCTGCTGAGCGGCAGCGATGCCGGGTACCTGCTCAAGGACCTCAGCGCCCACGCCGGCGGGGGTGAGGTGACGCTGAAGGCCGAGGCGAAGCGGCTCAGCGCGGGGGTCTACGGCCTCACCGCGGCCTCGACGATGAGGGCCTTCCCAATCATCACCGATGACCAACTGCTCGCGATCGCCACCACCCGGTTCGATCTCGAGGGCCAGGCGTCGAAGACGCTGATCGACATCAAGCGCTTCACCATCCCCGAGGCGCACATCGAGCTGCCCGACGTGAAGCGGAAGAACCTCCAGGCGCTCGAACGCCCCGGCGACATCATCCTCGTCCGCAACGGCGTCCCGCTGGTGAAGAAGAAGAAGAAGCCGGTGCCCGGCGCGCCGGTGGTGACGCAGGCGGCGCGGCTGCTGCGGGTGGAGGTCGACGCTCCCGGCAACCTCTTCGTCAAGAGCTCCGACGGAAGCCTCGAGCTCGGCTTGAGCGACAAGTTCCGAATCGAGTTCGCCGAGCAGCTGTTGATCTACGGAGAGGTGTCGGTGGTGCACGGGCGCCTCGACGTCATCGGCCGCCGCTTCGACGTGCAGAAGGACTCGCGGGTGCGCTTCGCCGGGCTCGCCACCACGCCCTACGTCAACGTCACCGCGGTGCACGTCAACCAGCGCGAGGGGGTGACGGTGTTCGTCACCGTCGTCGGCCATGGCACCGACTACTCGCTGAAGACCAGCAGCCAGCCGCCGCTGCCGGACTCGGAGATCTTCACCCTGCTCACCACCGGGCGCCGCAGCCTGAAGCTCGGCGGCGGGTCGAGCTCGATCTCCGCCGGTGACGCGGCGAGCATCCTCGGTTCGCTCGCCGCCTCTCAGCTCAAGACGTTGATCTCCAAGAGGCTGCCGCTGGACGTGCTCTCGGTCGAGGCCGGCAAGGACGGGATCGCCACCACCAAGATCGAAGCCGGCGTCTACCTCACCGATCGGGTCTACCTTGGCTCCCAGGTGCAGCTCGGCGCCAACGAGCGAAAAGGCGAGAGCCTGTTCACCGGGAGAATCGAGTACCAGATGTCGAAGTCCTGGAGCCTCGAGGCCACCGCCGGCACCGCCCCCGCCGCGGGCGCCGAGTTCGTCTGGAGCCGCGAGTACTAACTCAACCGAGCGGTGGGGTCAGGGCCGGACGACCCTGAGCTCGGTGCGCACGTCCCACAGCTCGGGGAAGAAGGTCAGCTCGAGCGCCTTTTGAAGAAACGAGACGCCGCTGCTGCCGCCGGTGCCCGGCTTGAACCCGATGATTCGCTGCACCGTCTTCATGTGGCGGAAGCGCCAGAGCTGAAACCGTTCTTCGACGTCGACCAACTTCTCGCACATTTCGTACGCGTCCCAGTGCTGGTTGGCGTGCTCGTAGATGTTCTGGAAGGCGGTCGTCACCGCCGGGTTCCGCTCGTAGGGCCTGGTCCAGTCGCGCTCGAGCTTCTCCTTGGGAATCGCGTGCCCGTGGCGGCCGAGCCAGCGGAGGAACTCGTCGTAGAGCGAAGGCTGCTGCAGCCGCGCCCCCAGCCAGGCGTGCACCACCGGGTCGTGCTCGTGCGGCTTGAGCGCGTTCAGGTCCTTGTTGCCGAGCGCGAACTCGATGCCCCGGTACTGCGAGCTCTGAAAGCCGCTGCTGCGGCCGAGGGCGTCGCGAAACTGCAGGTACTCGTTGGGGGTCATCGTCTCCAGCACGCTCCACTGCTCGAAGAGCATTCGCTGGATGTGCGCCACCCGGGCGAAGATCTTGAACGACGCCTCGAGGTTGTCGGCGCGGACGAAGGCGACCGCGGCGTCGAGCTCGTGGAGCAGCAGCTTCATCCACAGCTCGGAGGTCTGATGCTGAATGATGAACAGCATCTCGTCGTGCTGCACCGGGTTGGAGCGCGGCTGCTGCGCCGAGAGCACCAGGTCCAGCCGCAGGTATGCCCCGTACGTCTCCTGCTGCTTCAAGTCGGTGTGGATGCCCTTCTCGAACTCGCGTTGATTCATGGCGGGCGGATGCTACGTCGACTCGGGTGGAGATTCCGCGTTCGCTGCGAAGCTTGAGCCGGCCGGCCCTGCGGCTCTTCTTCGCCGGGCAGGCGGTCTCCCTGCTCGGCAGCTGGATGCAGCCAGTGGCCCAGCAGTGGCTGGTGTGGAAGATGACCGGCTCGATGCAGATGCTGGGCTGGCTGACCTTCTGCACCCAGCTGCCCTCGCTGCTGCTCGGCGCCTGGGCCGGCTCGGTTTCCGACCGGGTGCCGCGCAAGGCGGTGGTGCTGGTGGCGCTGTCGGTGGCCGGGCTGCAGGCGACCGCGCTCGCGGTGCTCGCGCTGGGAGGGTGGGCGCGCCCGGCCCACGTGCTGCTGCTGGGGCTGATGCTCGGGCTGACCTACCCGTTCGAGATTCCGGCGCGGCAGACGATGCTCGCCGAGCTTGCGGGTCCCGACCTGCCGAACATGGTCGCGCTCAACTCGACGCTGGTGACGGTGATGCGGGTCCTCGGGCCGTCGCTTGGCGGGCTGGTGACCGCGGGGTGGGGCGCCGGCTGGTGCTTCGCGATCAACGCCGCCAGCTTCCTCGCCGTCATCGCCGCGGTCTGGGCGCTGCCGAAGCCCGAGGCGCCGCTGCGCCACCGCGACCCGAACGTGCCGATTCTCGAGGCGGTGCGCTGGGTCTGGCGCGAGCCGATGATGCGGGCGCTCTTCACCTTGCTGTTCGGCTTGTCCGCCTTCGGGCTGGCCTGGGGGACGCTGATGCCCGGTTGGGTCGCGACGGTGGTGCAGGGCGAGGCCGACACCCTGGGGCACCTGCTGTCCTTCGCCGGCGCCGGCGCGCTGACCGCCGCGGTGCTGATGGTGCTGGTGGAGACCGGCCTCGCCTGGCGCACCGGGCTGGGTGGGTTGGTGATGGCCGCCGGGCTGCTTGCCCTGTCGCTGTGCGAACGGCCGGCGACCGCGGCCGGCGCGCTGTTCTTCATCGGCCTCGGGCAGGTGACGCAGAGCTCGGGCATCTTGAGCGAGCTGCAGCAGCGCTCGCCGCCCCACCTTCGGGGACGGCTGCTCGGCCTCTTCACGATGGTCTTCGTCGGCCTGGTCCCGCTGGGCGGGCTCGGCGCGAGCTGGGTCGCCGATGCGTTCGGCGCGCCGCTGGCGATGCGCGGGCTGGGAGCGCTGGTCGCCGTGAGCGCCGCGCTCTACCTCGGGCTCTGGGCCGGAGCCTCCGCGAAGGCAGCTCCCGCCCAGGGGTGACGCGGCTACTTCTTGCGGGCCTCCGCGAGCGCCTTGGCGCCGGCGCGGCCGCGGGGGAGGACGAGGTCCTTCACCGTGCCGGGCTGGGCGTGGGCGACCCAGTCTGAGGGGAGCCGGCGGGTGCGGGTGAGCATCCGGAACTTCTGGTAGTGCGCCGCGCAGTAGCCCTTGCTCCGCGCCGGGCGCTTGCAGGCAGCGATGGCGCAGCCGCGGTCGTTGCTGCCTCGGCCCCGCCTTCCTTTCGGGCCCCGGCGCGCCTTGCGGCCGACGGCGAGCGCGGCGAACCCCAGCGGGAGCTTCCGCGGCCGGCCTGGCCCGCGCTTCGTCCCGCCGCCGAGCAGCGACTGCAGCTGGGCCTGGAGGTTCCCCTGCTCCTGCAGCGCGGCGACCGCTTGGGCGATCGGCGCCAGCACCGCGGCGAGCTCTTCCCGAATCATTTCCCGGATTGCAGTGTCGAATGACATCTTTGTCGGCGCTCCGATTCTAAGGATGGTTGTCAAGACAGCCGCGCTGCATTTACAGACATGGGCGCAGTTTGTCTAATCATTACCATTCCAGCGAAGGCCCGGGCGGCTCCTCACACTTGCCCTTGCGGGGCTCCCACAGCTCGGCGGTCGCCTCCGAGATTCCCGCCGAGACGCCGCCGGTTACCAGCACTTTGCCGTTGTCGAGCAGGGTCGCGGTGTGTTGCTTGCGCGAGGACTTCAGCGCTCCAGCGAGGCACCAGCGCTGGCCTTTGACGTCGAAGAGCTGGCCGCGGTCGCTGTCGACGCTGTTGGGCGGCTCGCCGCCGACCACCAGCACGTCGCCCGAGGGCAGCAGGTTGGCGGTGTGGCTCGCCAGCCCCATCGACAGGCTGTGCTCGGGCTGCTCCCAGCCGCCGCCGTCGGCGGGCCAGAGCTCGGCGAGGTTGGTCAGCCCGCTCCGGGTCGCCCCGCCGAGCACCATCGCCCGGCCGCCGTCGAGGGCGACCAGGGTGTGCCGCTGGCGGGGGTCGGTAGGCTCGGCGAGGGTGGTCCACCCTCCGTCGAGGGCGAGCCGTTCGGCCGAGGCGATCGGCGCGCCGAAGCCGGTGGCGCTGTGGGTCGCGCCGTGGGGACGCTGCGCCACGCCGCCGTCGAGAATCACCTCGGCCTCGGCGGGGATCTGGTTCGAGCGGCCGCCGACGACGAGCACGGTCCCATCGGAGAGCTTCACCGCCTGGTGGAGGCAGCGCGACTGGTGCAGCGACGGCGCGGACCACCAGCGGTTGGCGGCGGCGTCGTAGAGCTCGGCGGTCGCCAGGTGGCTCTTCTGTTCGCGCGCCCCGCCGACCACCAGCACCCGGCCATCGTCGAGCAGCGTCGCGGTGTGCCAGTTGCGCGCCTGGGCCATCGGGGCGCCGAGGCTCCAATGGTTGGCTTTGGGGTCGTAGAGCTCGACCGTCGCCAGCGCGACGAAGCGGCTGCCCTCGGTGGAGGCTTCGTGGGTGGTGCCGCCTGTCACCAGCACCCGCCCGTCGGCGAGCAACGTCGCGGTGTGTCCGCTGCGGCCGGCCGACAGCTTCGGCCCGTCTTGCCACCGGTTCTTCTTCGGGTCGTACAGCTCCACCGTGTCGAGCTCCACCGTGCCGTCGATGCCGCGGCCGCCGACCACCAGCACCCGGCCGTCCTGCAGCTTCGTCGCGGTGTGAAGGTAGCGCGCGCTGTGCATCGTGCCCGCGGGCTTGAACGCCCCCAGCTCGGCCGCCGCCACCGCGGGCAACGCGAGGAGCACCGCGCCGAGGAGGCAGGCGCGGCTCAAGCCTTGGGCTTCGGGGGCAGGGGAGGGCGCGGCTGGGTGCTCGGGCCGGAGACGCGTGGACCGGCGGTGACCGTGTTCGCCAACGGCGCCTTCGGTTGCGCAGGCACCAGGCCCGAGGGCTGCTTCACCGGCGGGGCGGGCGTCACTGGCGCCACCGGCGCGGTGACCGCCGCCACCGCCGGAACCGTGGGCTCCGAGGGCGGCTCGGGGGCGCGCTGCTCGGTCGCGGCTTCGCCGTCGTCCTCGCTGATGACGATGACCCGGTCGGCGTCTTCGTAGGCCTGCGAGTCGGCCTGGGGCGGGTTGATCACCGGCGTCTTTCCCAGCTTCATGTAGCCGATCGCCACCTCGCCGCGGTCGCGGGCGACCTTCTGCACCGCGAGCCAGGGGGTGACTTCTCCGAGGCTGGCGTAGCAGGCGGCGCGCTTCAAGTAGACCTCGTTGCCATCAGAGTCGAAGAGGTCGGCGAAGACGGCGTTGAGCTCGCGGCGCTCGGAGACCTGGGCGAGCAGCATCGAGGTCATCTCCGAAGAGACGACGAAGTCGGCGCCGTAGTCGGTCTCGAGCAGGTCCTTGGTTCGCGGGTCGAGGATCTCCGAGATGATGCGCGGCTTGGCGTCGCCCAGCCCCTGGAACAGGTCGCGCAGCAGCAGCACCGTCATCACCGTGTGGGCGTCGGCCTCGT